>NZ_JBITJV010000015.1:0-163577 GCF_044460385.1 Streptomyces sp. NPDC050121
CCTCGAACAAGCCCTTCGGACGCTGGGGAGAGACCTTCGGCGACGAGACCGTCGCCGCCGCCATGATCGACCGACTCGTCCACCACGCCGAGGTCACTCCCTCAAAGGCGAGTCCTACCGCATGAAGGGCCGCGAACTCGGCCGCGTCCCCACCGCCACCGACAACGACTGACGAACCACCGAGGCCGCACAGTGGCTCACGATTGAACCGTTCGAACTGGTCCCAAATTCAGCCGTTGCCGACATGCTCGACCCCAGACCGGGCAGGCCACCGGCCAAACCCGCTCCACCGACCTAGATTGAGGCCGTCCCAGGGTTGAAAGCAGAGGTCACCGGGCAAAACATCTCCCTATCATGTCCTGGGGCGGAGGGCCTCACTGGCAGGCCCTTTATGGGCTGGGCGGCAGCCCGCGAGGTTGGGGGTCTACTTGGTTGCAGCTCACCACTACTCAGGAGACGACTGGGAGCAATACTGCCTCCTTTTGGCTCGACGCCATTATGGGGCAGACCAGGTTCAGGAGGTCCCGGCTCGACACGGCGGAGACCTTGGAATTGAGGCTTTCACTTTCTGTGGACGAGCGTTTCAGTGCTATGCCCCAGTCGAACCACTGTCTACTGCTGAACGCTACGAAAAGCAGCGGGACAAACTCTCAACGGATCTCAGAAAGCTGCATACCAAACAGAAGGAACTTCACAAGCTGCTCGGAGATGTGAAGATTCACAACTATATCTTCCTGGTTCCCATCTTCGATTCTGCTCAACTCGTTCAGCATGCCAGCACGAAGTCGGATGAGATCCGCGGCAAAGGCCTTCCATTCATTGCAGATGGCTTCAAGGTCACAGTTGCTACTGATGCCATCTACGCCGCAGAGCGAAGTGAAGTTCTGGAACGTCCCACATCTCTAGTCGACGTCGTACCCACCCCTCCCGATCAGGTCGATGACTGGATGGAAGGCAATTCTCAACTTGCTCACGTCGCGCTCAAGAAACTCGCCAAACTCAGACTGTCCCCGGCTGCACAAAAGACATATCTCGAACAGCTGGTAAATCAGTTCCTTGACTCAGAAAACGCTTTGACTCGCCTGCGAGAAAAGTATCCCGATCAGTGGGAAGCTGCAACAGGGGCGAGAGTGCGCAAGGAGCGCAAACTAGTCCTAGAGTATCCCCCTGGGAGCACCAATAGCGCCGCAGACGTCACTAGCATCGCGAGGTCACTAAAAGAGGAGTTGGCCCGCCAGGCACCCGCTCTGGACGATGCATTTGTCGATGCCATGTCGTGGGGTTCGATCGCTGACTGGCTCATGCGATGCCCATTGGACTTTGAGATTGAGAGTGCGTCATGAGTAATACATCCATCTTGGAGCGTGCTTTCTCGGGCATCACAAGCGGGGTCGTTTTTACGCGACGCCCCGACCCAATCCCTGGCGATCTCCGTACGGGATGGAGGCTGGCTTCAGCTGTCTTGATTCTGAAGCGCTGTCGAGGCAATACAGCCAACCTGGAGCAGATTCACGTACTTGCATGGGCCCTACGCTCTGCACAGGGACGCAAGGTGATCAAAGAGTGGTTTACGGAACACCGTAAGCCGAACGGTCTAATCATCCGTCACGATCCATCGACAACCCGCACAATCAACCTGACCGTGGCTACAGGACTGGCAAAGAGGAATGATAACTCCACCATCTCCCTCACAGAGAAGGGAGAGCGGCTCGCTAACAAACTCTGGGCCCATCCAGAAATCTTACTGCCTGAGAAAGAGTTCTTAGCCACCCTGCCAGCCAGAATCACTCAGAAGTCTGTTAACGACCTACTGGAGTGGAGGTCCTAAGTCGTGAAAATCAGGAGGCTTTCACTAAATGTCCGTACCTCCGGGCCCACATGTGGGACAGACCTGAGTTTCGAGGCAGGCCTCAATATCCTGCGAGCCGACAACTCTAGCGGCAAGTCCACATGCCTGCAGTCAATTATCTACGCACTGGGCCTTGAGGGCATGATGAGCCCTAGTCGGGATATCCCTCTCCCTCATGCCATGACGGACGTTATCGAGGTCGAGGGGAGAGAATACCGCGTAACCGAGTCAAGCGTCGCGCTGGAAATTGAGAACTCTCGGGGTGAAGTTCTAACGATTGGTCGCCCCGTTAAGAGCTCCCGGCACGATACTAGCCTCGTTCGCACACGGAGTGGGCCAACACTGTCGCAGCCTGGCAGCGCCTACACACAGCGGGATTACTTTGTCCGTCGAGCCGGAGCCGCACAGAGAGAGGCCGGCTTCCACCACGAACTGGCTCGTTTCCTAGGCTGGGATCCTCCACGAGTAACCCGAATGGACGGGAGCGAAGGGCCGCTGTATCTGGAATGCCTTTTTCCGTACTTCTTTGTCGAGCAGAAGCACGGCTGGTCCGGCGTTCAAGCCCGAATCCCTACATACCTGGGGATTCAAGATGTGTCCAAACGGTCAGCCGAGTTCATCTTGGCCATGGATGCCATGGACATGGTACTTGAAGTACAAAGAATCGAGTCGGCTATCTCGCTCCTTGAGGCCGACTGGAAAGGCGTGCAGCGTAGCATCTCTGATGTGGCATCTAGGGCGGGAATTCTCGTGCGCGGAATCCCGAAAAAACCGAGCACCACCTGGCGCAGGGAAGATCTAGTTGGCCTAGAGGTGGACTCCGGATCTGGATGGATTCCGCTCGACGAAGAGATTGACCGACTCGCGAGGGAGTTGGATGCCCAAGAAGTTCGGCCAGTCACCTCCGTTGGGCAGGCCGCGCCTGAGATCGAAGGGGCCCTATCTAGGAATCAGGAGAGGGTAACCCAGCTCAGTATGGTGCTGGCTTCTGCAATAGAGGACTGGGAACAGGCGAACAAGCAGCGGCAATCCCTTGAACTGCGCATCGAAGCGCTGGAAGAAGACCTACGCAAACACAAGGATTCCCTTCTCCTTCAGCGCCTTGGATCACCCGATGCCTTGGGTACCACCTATGAAAACTGCCCAACATGTGGACAGAGCCTCCCCGATGGCTTTGAAATTACCGACTACCCATTGGCGATTGAGGACAACATTGCACATCTAGAGAGAGAACTAGCGACCTTCCGCTCTATGGCACTCGACGCCGCACGGACTGCAGAGATCAGCCAGGCCCGCGTCTACAGGTTGCGCGAAGAGATGGAGGGGTTGCGGGCAGCCATCCGGTCACAAAAGGACGCGCTAGTCAGCCCCAACTCACTGCCGGATTCTTCCCTTCTAGCCGAGCGCTTGCGACTGGAAGAAAAGGTCAAAGCACTGCGTAGCATCAGGGATTCGATTGAGTCTTCGATTGATGAGCTTGACTCGCTGGCTGCAACATGGCGACGTAATAAGGAGGAATTGGCCGCACTCAAGGGTAGGGAACTTACGGCTCCAGATGAGGCTAAGATCCGCGTCCTGAGGTCATCGCTCGTCTCTCAGCTTGATGCGTACGGATTTCGCTCACTGGTACCACAGTCACTCGACATCTCCAAAAAAACATATCGCCCCATTCATGAGGGATTCGATCTCGGGTTTGACTTGTCAGCGAGCGATATGATCCGAGTGATCTGGGCTTATCTTTTTTCCTTCATGGAGGTATCTCGCGAATTCCGTGGGCATCATCCGCAAATCCTGATCTTCGATGAGCCGAGACAACAAGAGGCAGCTCGTGCCAGCTTTCAGCAGCTCTTGGGTCGCGCCGCTGTGAATGGTGCAGCTGGAAGTCAGATCATCTTTGCGACTAGTGAGGAAGAAGACGACTTGGCCTCCATGCTGACCGGGCTCCCTCACCGGATCAAATCCATCCCGCGAGGTGAAAAGCTGATCAAACCCCGCAGTTTGTAGTCACTACAAGCGTAATTTGTAGCGCGCACCACCGGTAGACCTGGGTTCATACACAGGCTGAACCTCTCACGTCTCGTCGAAGCGGTACTCCTTCACGAATTCGCGCACTATGTCGGGGTTGCGTCGCATAGCCGCCCGCAGCTGGTTACGTTGGAAACGCTCGCGGCCGGGTGCCAATGCTCCACGCCACTCCGGGGCACCCTCGGCAAGGTCCTCCACGATAAGGAACTCAATAACGTCTTCCAGACACGGCCGGAACCGCTTACCTCCCACGGGGAAGTGCAGCTTGGCTAGGGGTCGGTCCGGGAGGAGTTCTGCTAGGAACTCCGAGTAGCCCTGGACCTGCAAGTGCGCATCCGGGTACCCATCAGCCTTGTCACGCTCATAGTCAAAGTGCACCAGGCCGACTTTAGTCTCCTTGTCTCGGAAGACACCGATGAACGACTTGTAGACGGTCAGGTACTCGCCCTCCGGATCCATGTGGAGCTGGAAGCTGAGTTCCATCCAGACCTCCGGCCGTCCCTTGGCTGTCCGCAGGAGGAAGCGAGAGGTCTGAAACAAGCGACTCTTGGACAAGCCGGCCGCGACCATAAACAACCGGCCTTGTCTCGTCGGGAACTCCGCCGAGTTGATTCGGACGTGTTGCGTAACCGTGGCGTTCAGAAGGTTCTGTATCTCCTGAGCGAACTCGTGAGACTTCCGCGACAGCGGATCAGAGATCAACAGCGTCCCCGATCAGGGCCCACAGCGAGTTCGCCTGCGCAGAACTGAAATCACGGCGACGTGCCTGGTCTTTCAGCTCCTCGTAAGTCAGCCCCAATTCCGCCAGCTCATGCTGCACGACGGCTTGGATTTCCTCAGCCGTCCAGACGATGTGCTGGTCGTCCTCACGGCTGGTCCGCTCGTCCATAACGGTCACAGTTTCCTCCACCTTCGAGAGCGGGCTAGTCGGATGTCTAGCTCCACTCTTCCCCATAGGCCGAGCAGCCGCCAGAAGGGGTGGCGCCAAACCCTTACACGTCCTGGCGCTCGACGAGACTCACCGTACGCGACACCACTGACAATGCTCGTCCAGAGCACCATCCATACAGGTCAGATCCGGTTGTCCCTCCGTTTGATCGGCATCTGGCGCCGACAGGTGATCATCCGGATAGGTGCCAGGCGCTGCAGCATTGTCCCTGGTGTGTAGCGGGCCGATCGAAGGCGTACAGCGCCAGTCCGCCACCCGAGCCGTTACAGCGATACTCAGCCAGCCGTGGACTATCCGTGGACTCCTCCCCCTTGATCTGCCGCGTACAGGGCCGTGACCTGCTGGTTGCCCGGGTACCACGCGGCCTCCGGAGCCGTGTGCGCAGGTTCGAATCCTGCCGGGGGCACCCTTCATACGGTGCCCAAAGACCCCGTCACCAGCGGAAACGCTGAGGCCGGGGTCTTCGCGTATGTGCAGGCGGATGCAGCCCGAAGCGGTCGTATGTCGGGGTCCGTGGACGAGGCGTGGACAGGATCTTGGGGCATCGCCGCAGGTGAGTCACGCTTTCTGCCGCTCTGGGTTTCGGTGCGGCCGTCAGCCACCAGGCAGCGAAGCGTGGGTGTCAGAGGTGTGCGCTTGGATGAGCGGGTGACCATTCATGATGTCGCTCGGCAACTGCCCGAGATAGCAGTCCTTCGCGAGCACTGCCGTTCCATGGCCATCTTGGAGGCGGTCCTCAGCCCCGAGTGGGAGCACCGCTACCACTCCTTCAACGACCACTGGTCCGAGAAGGAGTCGATGGCCTCGATGCGGAACGGATCAGGCGACGAGTACTCAATCGTCTTCTCAGCCGCCGGAGCCTACGTCCGTGGATTCGATCACGAATCACCTATGAGCCCCTACGCAGAGGACGGGCCATGGCCCGGAGTGCTCGACGAGGTTCCCGACGTCTTCCGGCCGTGCGTTGAGGAGCCCGCGTTCTCGGATGAGGACGGTATGCCTATCGTCACTGCGTGTACGTGGCGAGAGACGGGAGACGATGGTTGGAAGGCCGGATCGATCGGCTTTCCCCACAGGGCAAATGAAGACCCGGACGGTGCCGGCTACCTCTTCCAACTATTGCTGGATCGCTCGCCAGAGGCGTTTCAGCAGTGGGCCCAGGACTACTACGAGGTCCCGGTGGACTTGGGGGCCGTTCGTCACATCTTTTCTTCGCGTCCTCTGACCGAAGGAGTGATCAGCGCGTTGAACGCTGAGATCGACCTGGCCAACCTCGTGCAGGACGTTGCGGAGACCGGCTATCCAACGAGCTGAGACGCTCAGCAACGGAAACCCGAGGTTCCCAAGCTGAGGGCTCCGGCCGTCGTCACGGGTCGGCCGTGGCCGCTTGCTCTGATCGACGAAAAAACCCGATAGCGTGGCTGAGGTCGGTGGGGGTGCAGCGAGGCACACGCGTGCGTGCTCAGTCGGCGCACCCACCGTCGTGGCGGACTGTCATCGGCTGAGCTTCGTGCCACTGCCGTGCCAGATACAGGGGTCAGCCACGGTCAACGGGGGCGTCTCGCGGTCGAGTTTCCGGCAGCCTGACCAGGCATTGAAGCCCCAGCTCAGCGGCACGATCCCCCCGCCTCTCTCCTAAAGCGGTGCTCAGCTCCCGCCGTGTAGTGCGCTACTGATCTCCAGAAGGCGCCCCTCGGGCAGCACGAATGCGTTGCTGGGGTTCCGGTAGGAGTGCCCACCGTCGTTGGTCCAGACGCCGCCTGCCGACCTCCACCGAGCGGGAGCCCATTGGCCCTGGTTCTCAAGGAGCATCCGTGCCACCTCGGCGGGCTCTTCGATCAGGGTGAGAGCCGCGAGCGAAGTGGTGAGAGCCGCGGCTGCATCGTCGGGAAGTAGCGCGTCGCCGAGCGTGGGGAAGAGCAGCAAGAGACGGGCGTCAGCATCACCAATGCCTTCTGTTGTCGACTGCCGAGCAGCAGACAGCAGTTCCGGCCAGGCCATGCCGGGCCCCATGAAGTGACCATCGACCACAGCGAGGGTTTCCGCTTCGGACCAAGCCGGCTGATGGATCAGATAGTCCACGCCCCATTCGCCCACGAAGTTGCGGTAGACGACGTAGATGGTGTGACCGGAGCGCAGCGGCACACTGAACACCGGCCACTCATGCTCGGCGGACAGTGTGCGATACAGCTCCATGGCCGCATCCCAGTCGGCGCCGAACGCGGCTCGCTGTGCGTCCTCCCCACGCAGGCAGGAGCCGAGGTGCACAGGCCAGAACAACGGGTCGTCCAGGTAGGCGTCGCCCCGGACCAAGGGGCCGCCTGCGTATCCGGGGATCTTGAGCACGTGCAAATGATGGCACGCGGGACAGTCACCGCGTCAGGAGCGAGGTTCGGCCCTCTTCCGTCTCAGTTTCCGTCTCATTCAGTATCGTTCGCGGACGTTCAGACGAGACCGCAGCCAGTAGCCGCTAGCTCGACCGGCCGCCCATGAACGCAGGTGAACGGCCCCGCCCGAGGCTCCCGGAACCACCACCACAGTTGGAAAGCGTGTTGCTGCCGATCTGTGGCTGATGAGCCCGGAACGGCGCATGCCGAGGGGGTTAGGTTGAAGGCGTGGACGATGAAGCGATCATCATCAGGCTCACGCACGATCAAGCGTTGGTGCTGTCGGACTGGCTCTACCAAGCGATGTTCCGGTCCGACGACCTTGAGGGGATCGTGCCCGACCGAGCCGTCTGGTCACCGATCTACGCGATCTCAGGCACGCTGGACACGACGCTGAGCGAGATCTTCATGCCCGACCATGGCCCACGGCTCGAAGCAGCAAAGCAGCGCCTCCGCGTTGACCTCTACGGCGAAGGTGATGAGCCGATGTCCCCTACCGAGGGCGGCTGACCCGTCGCTCGACACCTACACCACCAGCAAGGGCCCTCAGCAAGCAGCCGAGAGCCCTTCGCCTTACCTGCACGGAAGCAGGCGCAAGAATCGGCAGGTCAGAGCGCTTCCTTCGACGGCGTCAACGGCTCCCCCGACCTACGTACTACAGGCAAAACACTCCACGGAAAGTTGATCCAGTCGTCGGTCCGCTTCCACACGTACTCGCACTTCACGAGCGAGTGCGACTTCTCGTAGATGACGGCGCTGCGTACCTCGGCGACGGTGTCCAGGCAGAAGTCGCGGACCAGCTTGAGCGTCTTGCCCGTGTCGGCGACGTCGTCGGTGATGAGGACCTTCTTGTCCGAGAAGTCGATGACGTTGGGAACAGGCGCGAGCATGACGGGCATCTCGAGGGTGGTGCCCACGCCGGTGTAGAACTCGACGTTGACCAGATGGAGATTTTTGCAGTCGAGGGCGTACGCGAGCCCGCCGGCGACGAAGACGCCGCCGCGGGCGATGCTGAGGACTATGTCGGGTACGTACCCGTCGTCGGCGATGGTCTGCGCGAGCTCGCGGACAGCGGTCCCGAACTGCTCGTAGGTGAGATTCTCCCGAGCCACGTCCGCGCTCACGTCCGCGTTCACTGGCGCCGCGCCCTCCGTATCCTCCGCGCCCTCTGCCCCTCCCACGCCAGCGCTCACACCTGGGTCCGATGGAAGTTCAGGAAGGACCGGGAGGCCGTCGGCCCGCGCTGGCCCTGGTACCGGGAACCGTACCGCTCACTGCCGTACGGGGACTCGGCCGGCGAGCTGAGCTTGAACATGCACAGCTGGCCGATCTTCATGCCGGGCCAGAGCTTGATCGGCAGGGTGGCGAGATTGGACAGCTCCAGGGTCACGTGCCCGGAGAACCCGGGGTCGATGAACCCCGCGGTGGAGTGGGTGACCAGCCCGAGCCGCCCGAGGGAACTCTTCCCCTCCAGCCGCGAGGCCAGATCGTCGGGCAGCGTGATGACCTCGTAGGTCGAGGCGAGCACGAACTCCCCGGGGTGGAGGATGAACGGCTCGTCGCCCTCGGGCTCCACGAGCCGCGTCAGGTCGGCCTGCTCGACGGACGGATCGATGTGCGGGTACCGGTGGTTCTCGAACACCCGGAAGTACCGGTCGAGCCGGACATCGATGCTCGACGGCTGCACCATGGTTTCGTCGTAGGGATCGATCCGGACCCGTCCGGCGTCGATCTCGGCCCGGATGTCCTTGTCTGAGAGAAGCACGTCCCGAGGATACGCAAGGCGCGCGGAGCCGCCACAATCGGACGACTCCACGCGCCAGGCCCCTCGTGTCGTTCTGTCGCTACCGCTTCTCGAGAGTCACCGGCACGGCGTTCCGCAACCGGGCGCACCGAGGACATCGGACGAGCCGCCCGGGACCGAGCCGGTCGGCCTGCTGCATCGGAAACGAAGCGGTGCTGAACACGTGCCCATCGGCACAACGGACGACGGTGCGCTCCATCAAGTCCTAGAGTCCCTTCCCCAAGAGCCCCGTCCGGCTGTTTCCACCGGACAACGAAAGCCACATTACGGGACGAACGGGACGACTCTGCAGGCGGCACTCCGACCCCGCCCGACCCCTCTTCGGCTCCCCCACCGTACGCCCCAACTCGGGCCCCCCGCACCCGGATCCCTCCCCTCGGCACCCGCTGGGCATGCGCGCGATACGGCCGGATTCGACCCTTCGAATAGCTTTGAATTGCTTGCGTCCTTGAACGCCTCTTGGAGAAGCTGGGACCGCTTCAGGCGTGATATCCCGCCACCGATCCGGTTCACCCGCAGATCATCCCGCTGAGAGGCCTCTATCTGTCATGCCCACGCCCATGCCCGTGCCCATGTCCGTGCCCATGCATATGCGTTGGCCCACTTCCATACGACCCTCTCGCCGAGCCCTGATAGCCGCCGTCACCGCGGCAGCCATCTCCTCCGCCACGCTCACCGGCGGCTCGATCGCCCGGGCGGCCGACGGAACGCCCGTCCCGTCGCCCGGTGCGCCCGGGCTCGGCGACCCGCTCTTCCCGCTCGACGGCAACGGCGGCTACACGGTGCGCCACTACACCCTCGACTTCGACTGGCAGGCGCCCAAGACGCCGTTCGCGGCGAAAGCGACCATCGAGGCCATCTCCACCCAGACGCTGTCCCGCTTCAACCTCGACTTCGCCGGCAACACCCTCACGTCGGTGTCGGTGAACGGCGCCCAGGCGGACGCCGTCCGCGAGGGCGACGAACTCGTCGTCACCCCCTGTTCGGCCATCGCTAAGAACGCGGCGTTCACCGTCACCGTGACCTACACGGCCGACCCGACCCAGATACGGCACCGCGACGACGCCATCGAGGACTACGGCTGGATCCCCACGCCCGACGGCACCGTGCTCTATCCGCAGCCCAACGGCGCCAAAATGATCTTCCCGGCGAACGACCACCCCAGCCTGCGCGCGCCGTTCACCTTCCGGATCAGCACGCCCAACGACCTGACCGCCGTGGCCAACGGCAGACTCCAGTCCCGCGAGAAGCGCCCCGACGGCCGGGTCCGCTGGACGTACCAGTCCGAACAGCCCATCGCCCCGCAGCTGGTGCAACTGGGCATCGGCAAGTTCACCACGGACGACCACACCGGCCCCGGCGGCCTGCCGATCCGCGACTACGTGCCCGATGACCTCGCCGCCCCCACCAAGGCCTACCGCGACCTCACCGCCCAGCACCTCGCCTGGCTCGAACAGCGCCTGGGCCCCTACCCGTTCAACCGCTACGGCATCCTGGTCGGCGACACCGACCTCGGGGTCGCCCTGGAGACCCAGACCCTGTCCCTGGTCCCGAAGGCCGATCTCCTCGGCACCCAGGTCGACGCCGAGCGCAATCTGGTGCACGAGCTGACCCACCAGTGGTTCGGCGACAGCGTCGCCATCCGCACCTGGTCGGACCTGTGGCTGAGCGAGGGATACGCCCGCTTCTACGAGCGCCTGTACTCGCAGTCGCACGGCGGCAGCAGCTTCGAGGCCGCCATGAAGACGGCGTACGAGAATCACAACCTGTGGCGACGGGACTACGGAGCCCCCGCCGAGCCCACCGAACCCAACCTCTTCAAGCGCATGCGCTACGACGGCTCGGCCCTGGTGCTGTACGCGCTGCGCGAGAAGGTCGGAGAGGCCGTCTTCGACAGGATCTCGCGGGCCTGGATCACCCAGTACCGCGGGAGGACCGCCGGCACGGCGGACTACATCAAGCTGGCGTCCAAGCTCTCGGGCCAGGACCTGACCCCGTTCCTCATCCCATGGCTCTACGGCCCCACCACCCCCGCAATGCCCAACCACCCCGACTGGGTGGCAGCCCCGGCAACCGGTTGAGACCGTTCCTAGAGACTGAGCGGGAGTGGGTCCTGTTGCCAGGGCTTGTGCTCAGCCGGGGTGGGCTTCAGCGCCCGGGGCCTGCCATGGGGTAGAGTGACGGAGCATTCCGACACCGGTCACTCACCGGCGTCTTACGCGGGTGTAGTTTAATGGTAGAACATCAGCTTCCCAAGCTGAGAGCGCGAGTTCGATTCTCGTCACCCGCTCCATTATGAAACCCCAGGTCAGCGGCCTGGGGTTTGTTTGTTGTCTAGACCATTTTGGAGGCTCCGTGCCCTCTGTGTGCCCTAAGTCGAGGTGAAGCGGCCACTTCAGGGGTGTTCACGGACCTGCTTGGACAACCGGCCCCTCAAGCGTCTCAAATGGCGAGACGCATTTCGTGTGACCTGCGCCACTACTGCATGCCGTGGCTGCGAAGTCGCTTACGCAAAGCATCAGTTCACGGATGGGGCATGCGCGGCCCTTCGCGGACGGCTCTAGTACAGCCTCATCGCCAGGCGGCGGCGCAGGGAGGCGCACAGCCGTCGCGGGTGTCACGTGCTGGGGCCCACGCCGGGGTCGACGAGCAGGCTGCGGGTCCGGTCCTCGATCTCGCCGGACGACATGTCAGCGGACCACAGACAGTTGCGGCCGGTTGTGCGCACCGCCGCGCCCTTGCCCCTCTCCCTCCTGCGCGGTCAACCGGCCGGTGCCCTGCGTGTGGGTGAACCGGCCGCCCGAATAGTTGCCGTCCACACCGGACTCGGCGAGCAGCACCCGCGCGCCGTTGGTCTGCTGGGCGAACATGCCCATGTCGTAGGAGCCCGTCGGGACGTCGGTGACCGTAGAGGTCACATAGCCCTTCTCGTGATCGGGGCTGAACTCCTGCCGGGACAGCCGGGCGTCGGTGGGCAGTTCGAATGACGTCGCCTCGCTCAGCACCGTCGCGCCCGGTTCCAGGTCGCGCCGAGCGAGAGGGCGCCGTTCGCGTCCAGCGCCACGGTGGCGCGTACCCCGTCACAGCCGGTCTGTGCGACACCGGGCTGGACCGAGGTCCAGCTCCCCGGCGTGGCGGCGGATGCGGGCACCGCGGTGACCGAGCCGGTGACGGCGAGGACGACGGCGACGGCGGCTGTACCGGCGACTCGGATCCCGCTTCGTTGGAGGAGCCTCATGTGGCCTTCCGGATGGCTGGAGGTGGTCTGCGGCGCATCGCTCGCTCCGGGTGGGGGAGGGAGGTTGCCTCGGTCAGGCCCAGGGGCTGACCGCCGTGAAGGAACTGTCGGCGCGGAAGGTGGCGTTGTCCTGGTAGCGGTCGATGCGCAGCTCGTAGTTGTAGTGGCGCAGGTAGTGGCCGGGGTAGTTGTACGACTCCAGGCTGACCGAGCCGGCGGTCGCGCCCGGGCGCGCGCAGTACGTGGCGTCCTTGTTGAAGAGCGTCGTGCCGTTGCTCGCGTCGGCGTGGATCCGGAGGTCCTTGTGGCGGAGGTAGCGGCCGGACGTGTCACGGAACGAGTAACACTTGGAGTCGGCCAGGCCGGGGACGATGGTGAAGGTGGCGCTCTGCTTGACCGCCGTGGCGCTGGAGGACGTCACCGGGTCGAGGTAGCCGCGGCCGTCCGAGCGCACGACGGCGTAGCGGCCGGGGAAGTTGGCCGATCGGAGCGAGCGGGTGGTGTTGATCGGCAGGGCGGTGCCGATGGTGACCGGGTCGATGCTGCTCAGGGTGGGGACGACCTTCTTGATCAGGCCGTCGGAGGTGAACTCCAGCTTGTCGATGGTGGTTTCACGGTGGGTGCCGTCGCCGCCGGGGATGGCGAAGCGGTGGTAGGCGATGTACCAGTCGTCGGTGTTCGGGATCTGGACGACGGAGTGGTGGCCGGTGCCCTTGATGCCGAGCGAGAGGTCCTTCTCGAGGATCACGCCCCGCTTGGTCCAGGGGCCGGTGGGCGAGGGGCCGGTGGCGTAGGCGACGCGGTAGTTCTCGTCCCGCGTGTCGTTCTCCGACCACATGAAGTAGTAGATGCCCTTGCGCTTGACGACGAAGGTGCCCTCGTTGTAGCCGCTCGGGGTGATGTCGCGGACCTTCGAGGCATCGAAGGAGATCATGTCGTCGTTCAGCGGCACCACGCGGGCGCGGCCTTGGCCCCAGTAGAGGTAGGACTGGCCGTCGTCGTCGGTGAAGACCGCCGGGTCGATCATCTGGCCCGTGTACGCTCCGCGGGCGATCAGTGGCTTGCCCAGGGGGTCCTTGAACGGGCCGGTGGGCGAGTCGGAGACCGCGACACCGATGTTCGTGTCGGCGGAGTAGTAGAAGTAGTACTTGCCGTTCTTCGCCTCGATCGCCGGGGCCCAGGCCCGGATGTCGGCCCAGCTGATGTCGGGCCCCAGGTCGAGGATGACGCCGTGGTCCTTCCAGTTGACCAGGTCCTTGGAGGAGTACGCCTTGAACTGCGTGCCGCTCCAGCCCGCGAAGCCGTCGGTCGTCGGGTACATGTAGTAGGTGTCGCCGAAGCGGATGATGTTCGGGTCGGCGGTGAGCCCTGGCAGGACCGGGCTGTCCGCCGCCTGGGCGGGTACGGCAGGGCCGGCAAGGCCCAACAGGAGTGAGGCGGCGGCCGCGGCGGCAAGAGTGCCCGGCCGGAACCTGCGGCGGCTGGAAGGTCTCACGCTGTGCATGGATTCACATCCCTGAAGAAGACATGGCTGTGGCAGGGCGTGCGAGGCCTCGGCGATCACCACCGTGAGTTGGTCGACCGGACGCGGCCCCGCTGAACTCGGTGCGGTCGGCGGTGGGGGGACGTGTGGTCGGACGTCGGGGTCGCCGGGATGGCTCGTGGAGGGAAGCCGGCGCCTGCTCCGCCGGTGGGCGGTTGGCTGGCGAGGGGTTCGCCGTGAAGGCGCCGGCATTCCCGTCGGCGTCGGGTCAGTTCGTCACGCGGAAGGTGGCGTCGCCGCGTGCTGTCGCGGTGGTGATCGGGTCGAGCCGGAGTTGGTAGGCGTAGTGCCGGATGTAGTGGTCGGGGTGGTTGTACGACTGGAAGCTGGACCAGGTGGAGTCGGCGAGTCCGGCGACCTGTTTGAAGGTGGCGTCAGCGGCGAACTGGGTGGTTCCGTCGTTGCGGACCAGTTGGAAGTCGTAGTTGGCGTGCCGCAGGAAGTAGCCGGGGAAGTTCACCGACTCGAAGGAGACGGTGCCGGTGCCCGCGAGGCCGGGCCGCAGCCGGAACTGGGAGTCCTGGACGGGGCTGACGTTGGGGTCGATGCGCACGTCGAAGTTGGAGTGGCGGACGTAGCGGTCCTGGAAGTTGTACGACTGGAGCCGGTTGGCCGGGGTGCTGGGCCAGCGGGCGAGGACGCGGGCCTCCTCGGCGGCCGTGAGGTTCAGGATCGAGCCGTGGCGCTTCTTGTTGACGCCCATGTTGTAGCTGCCCGATGCCGGGATCCGGTAGGTGCCGGGGGCGGAGGGGTTGGTCGTCGCCACGGGCATGTACCCGCCGCGGATGGCGTACTGGTCGAGGTACAGGGCCCACTCGTTGCGGTCCCGGAACTTCATCCACATCGGACCCTCGACCGCCGTGCCGGTCGTGCCCGTCGCGCCGGTCAGGCCGATGCCGGAGAGGTTGCCGAGGTTCGTCCACGTCCCGAGGATCGAGTTGCTGCCTTCGATGGTGATCTCGCCGTCACCTGAGGCGCGTACGTAGCGGAAGTTGCCGACGCCGGACGGCACCTCGACGATCTGGGTGTCGATGATTTCCTGGGCGCCGGGGCGGTCGATGTAGATCTGCGGGGTAGTGATGGTGCGGAAGTCGCTGGTGCGGGCGTAGAAGATGCGGTGCTTCGTCTTGCCGTCCTTGGGCACGTTCGTCGCCCAGTACAGGACGTAGTCGTTGGTGGCGGGGTTCCAGATCGCCTCCGGCGCCCAGGCGTTGCGGCCGTCGGGGATGGCTCCGGCGACGTTCAGCAGCCACGGCTGCGACCAGTTGACCAGGTCCGTCGACTCCCACACCACGATGCTGCGGCTGCCGTTGTTGATGGAGCCGTCCACGGTCGACCCGCAGCCCCAGCACAGGTCGGTCGCGAGGATCCAGTACTTGCTGCCGTCGGGCGAGCGCACCAGTGCGGGGTCGCGGACCCCCTTCGTGCCGACCGTGGAGCGCAGGATCGACGCTCCGTCATTGAGGTCGTTCCAGTGCAGGCCGTCCGTGCTGTGCGCGAGGTACATCTGCTGACCGGTCGACCCCTCCCCGGTGAAGTGCAGCATCAGGTAGCCCGGGTCGGCAGCGGCCGCCCGGTCCGGTGTCATCAAGGCTTGGGATGTGAGGAGCAGGCATACGGCGAGCAATACCGCCGACAGCCGGGCACGAAGCACGGACATATACGTCTCCTGTCGTTCTGCAAAGGCCATCACCGGGCGAAAGTTGCCCAAATCGGGGTGGCGCGGGGGGAAGTTCGATCTCGGTGTTGGCGGGACAGGACCGGCTGCCGCACGACGCGGAAGGGGCCGGCTGGATTCGGGTAGCGGTGTGTCTCCTGCGTGCGGGTGCACTTCGCCGCGATGAGCGCGCGAGGGCGCGGTGCGGCGCGACGGTCTGGTGCTTCCTTCGGCTCCTGCGAGGCGGCTCTTCGCATGTGCCGCTGCGGCGTCCCGTTCTCGTGCGGCTCCTGTTTCCCTCCTGTGTTTCTCTCTTGCCCAAGCCCAACGGCCCTCGGGTACGGCGAAGTCAGCGGTGGTCGACCCGGTCTCCGCCTCCAGGTCCTGACCGCTGTCGCGCCGTGCGGTGTGCCTCCCAGTGCTCGGTGGACGGAAGCCTCCGTAGCCGACTCCCGGTCCGCGAAGTGAGTTGTTCGATAAATCGAACGATGTTCGTACGGCCGGGCAGACGTTAGGCTCGGGAATCAGGACGCGTCAATACCTCCGACCGCAGTGGTCCGTGAGGCCCGCAAGAGCGCGCCAGACATGCGATGTCTAGCGATGGACGAATCGCCATATCACTTCTCTTAGCGGGCAGAACGACTTCCTGTGCATGGCAGTTCATCCCTGCACGCCCGTTGACATGAACGGGTTGCATAGCCGAACTTCATGCGTAACACCGGTACCCGACACCCAGGAGTACCGCGCCACTCGTGTGTTCTCTCCGCCAAGGGAATGCCCCCGTGCCCACATCGTCGGGCGCACGGCATCCCCCCGCGAACGGACGGGCGGTTTCCCGTAGATGCATACGCCGAATCCCCCTGAACGTAGGAGTAAACCCCATGTCGTCAGGAAGACTGTCCCGACGCACGCTGCTGGGTGCCGCGGGCGCCGCTGTGGCCGCGACCGCGCTGCCCGTGATCCCCGCGCTATCGCCCCTGCTGGCGGAGGCGGCCGCCGCGGACCCCCAGACCAACCTGGAGAACCTGGTGAACATGCGGTTCGGCATGTTCAACCA
This sequence comes from Streptomyces sp. NPDC050121, assembly GCF_044460385.1. Classification (NCBI taxonomy): domain Bacteria; kingdom Bacillati; phylum Actinomycetota; class Actinomycetes; order Kitasatosporales; family Streptomycetaceae; genus Streptomyces; species Streptomyces sp. NPDC050121. The sequence goes on from NZ_JBITJV010000015.1 coordinate 16,510, forward strand.
CTTCAGCATGGGCACGTTCACCGACCAGGAGTGGGCGGCCCCGAACCAGGACCCCGCCAAGTTCGCCCCTCCGACCGTGGACTGTGCCCAGTGGGCGGCCGCCGCCGCGGCGGCGAAGATGAGCTTCGGCCTGCTGACGACCAAGCACCATGACGGCTTCGCCCTATGGCCGAGCGCCTACGGCACCCAGAACGTCGCGAACAGCTCCTACAAGCACGACGTGGTGAAGGCGTACTGCGACGCCTTCCGGGCCAAGGGGCTGAAGGTCGGGTTCTACTACTCGATATGGGACCGCACCTACGGCGTCGAGGCGTGGGAGACCCGGCACAAGAACGTCGGGCTCGAGCCCACCGATGCCATCCAGCCCAGCGACATGACTTTCATCCTCGGCCAGATCACCGAGCTGCTCACCAACTACGGCACCATCGACCTCTTCGTCACCGACGGTTGGGCATGGCAGATGGGCCAGCAGGCCGTCTCCTACCAGCGGATCCGTGAGCACGTGAAGTCGCTCCAGCCGAACATCGTCATGATCGACCACGGTGCGCTGTCGCAGCCGTTCCTCGGCGACGCGATCTACTTCGAGGAGCCGATGGGCATCAAAGCGCCGGCTGGGAACACCTACGCCGCCACGCAGGGGCAGACGATCAGCAGGGGCTGGTTCTGGCATCCGCACACGCCGATCGAGGACCCGATGAGCAAGGACGCGATCCTGGCCCATCTGGCGGACCTGGAACCGAAGTACACCTCGTTCATCCTCAACTGCCCGCCCAACCGCAACGGCAAGCTGGACACCAACATCGTCAACCGGCTCGCCGAAGTCGGGGCGGCATGGAGCCCCGACACATCCAGGCCGCCTCTGCCGGCCCAGCTGCCGCGCCCCCAGCACCCCGTGACGCCCGTCAGCGCCTACGCGACCGGGTTCCACGACGGCGAGGGACCGCTCAACGCCATCGACGGACGCAGCGACAGGGACTACGAATTCTGCTGGTCGACGTGGGGGCTGGCCTCGCCCCTGCCTCACTCGATCACGATCGACCTGGGCGGGGTGTGGAGCAACGTCTCCACCCTGGAGTACCTGCCCAAGCAGTGGGGCCGCAACAACTCGACCGACGGCGACATCACCTCGTACACCATCTCCACCAGCACCGACGGCACGAACTTCACCCAGGTCGCCGCCGGCACCTGGGCCGGCAACCAGACCCTCAAGGTGGTCGAATGGCCCGCCCGGAACGTCGGCTTCGTGCGGCTCCAGGCGAAAGCGGCCACCGGCGGCTACGCCAACGTGAGCGGCATCCAGGTCGGCGGCCGGACGGCCAAGCCGGCCCTGCTGTCCACCACGTTGCCCGGTGACGGCACCGTCTACCGGCTGGTCGCCCGGCACAGCGGCAAGGCCGCCGACGTGAAGGGCGGGGGCACGGCGAACGGCACCAACATCCTGCAGTGGCCCTGGCTCAACAAGGCGAACCAGAAGTGGACCTTCGCCAGGACCGGCGACGGCTACTACGAGATCAAGGGTGTGGGCAGCGGCAATCTCATGGAAGTAGCCGGCCTGTCCCGCGCCGACGGCGGCAACGTGGCCATCTGGGGGGACGCCAACGCCCCCCAGCAGCACTGGGCCGTCACGCCCACCGGTGACGGCCACTACTTCCTCATCAACCGCTTCAGCGGGCTCTGCCTCGCCGTCGACGAGGGCAGCACCGCCGACGGAGCCAACATCGAACAGCAGCCGTACGCGTCACTGACGCGGCAGCAGTGGAAGATCATCGCCGTCTGACGATCCCGCCGACGAGTGTTGCTTCCCCTGCAGATCATGTCGGCGGCGGAGGCGAGCGGAGCTCGGCGGGCGCCCCCCTGCGGCGCGGGCGCCCGCCGTACGCCCTCCGCTCACGACGGCGGGCCCGGCTGACGGCCGCCCTGCTGGGGCGGTGCCGCGGCGGGCTGACCGGCAAGATCCACTTATCCGCCAACCGGCGCTGCCGACCGATGGCCCTCCTTCTGTCCGCCGGGCAGGCCGCCGACAGCCCCACTTCATGCGCAGCCGGGTCCCGTGTCCGAGTACGACGATGGCCTCGCAGCCATGACCGCCGATCTCGATGCCGATGCCGATCCCGAGGCGCGGCGCCGCCGCCTCTCGGGAGATTTCTGGCTCGCTCACGGCATCCCGGCACTTCCCGAGCCGAACGGACTCGACTTTCTCCTCGACCGAGCACCCGGAGGGACCGCGGACGCCTGCGGAGCACCACCAAGGCGGTGATTCAGGCGGCAGTGGCCGGACTGCACATCGCCGAGTTGGAAGCAAGGAGAGCGCAGCCCAGCCCTTCTGATGGCACCGAGGTGAGTGGTTGCCGATTACATCTGCAAGGTCATTCGTCCAGCTTGCACAAGGTCGATATCTGGGACAGCTCCCACGAGCCCGATGGTGCAGCCGAACGGCAGAAGTCGAGGCCGTGCCCAATCCGTGCCCGTAAGAGCGGACGGCCACGGTCAACAGCGGTGCCATCAGGCCCGGGAACGACGCCAGCACGGTGAATCCTCGCAGGTCGGCAGGCATATGGCAGTGGAAGCGCCCTCGCTTCCCAAGCTGAGAGCGCGAGTTCGATTCTCGTCACCCGCTCCATGCGAAACCCCCAGGTCAGGGACCCGGGGGTTCTTTGTTGTCCAGACAGCCCGGCGGCCACCTCGCGTCGGCGTCGGTGTTTCAGCCGGTCGCTGGTTCGGCCAACTGGTTGGTGTCGAACAGCTCGTTGATGTGTCCGCCGAGTTCGGACCAGTGGCGTCCGGAGAGTTCGGCGGCGGCGCGGGCGTCGCCGCCGGCGCAGACGGCGATGAGTTGGTCGTGGTGTTCGATGGTGTTGCGGCCGCCGAGCAGGGTGGAGAACTTGCGGTAGAGGATGCGGTGGATCTGCGGGTGGAGTTGCTCGACGATCCGGCTGAGCACGGGGTTGTCCGCGGCCGTGATGGGGACGGCGTGGAAGCGGTCGTCGGCGGCGAGTGCGGCGGCGGTGTCCTGGGCGGCGACGGCCCGTTCGAAGTCGCGGTTGGCCTCGCGCATGCCCTGCAGGTCCTCCTCGGTCATGACCGGAACCGCTGTCTCTACGGCGAGTTGGTCGAGGGAGCGCAGAACGGCGAGGGTCTTTGCGACGTCGCGGCGGTTGAGGGTGGTGATACGGGTGTAGACGCCGGGCTTCGCTTCGACCAGGCCGATGTCGGCGAGGCGGGCGAGCGCCTCGCGCACCGGGGTGCGGCTGAGACCGAGGCGCTCGGCGAGCTCACCGTCCTTGACCTTCTCACCGGGAACGAGTTCCCCACGCACGATGGAGTCGCGTAGGCGGTCGAAGACCTCGTCACTGAGGAGGCGGCGGGAGACGGGGCGGTCGAGTGACATATTGCGTACAGTACATCGCTGTTTTCTCGTCCTCTCACTTCTCGTCGTGTCCGGCCGAGCTCGCGGTCGTGGCCCGGCGGACAAGGGCCCGGGCCAGGACAAGCGCCGGGTCGACGAGGGGGACGTCCACAGCGTCGGCGGGCAGGCCGAGCGGAATTTCGGTGCACCCGGCGATGACCGCCTGCGCGCCTTGTTCGGCCAGGCGTCGTGCGGCGCGGGACAGCTGCGTGGTCGTCGTGTCGCCGTGAGTGCCCGCCTTCACCATGCGGATGGCGGTCATGACCTCGTGGTCCTGGCTGGTGGCGTCGGGAAGTACGAGGCGGATGCCGAAGCGGTCCAGCCACTCCTGGTACAGACCGGCCCGGACGGTGCCGGTCGTGGCGAGCAGTCCGGCGGTGTGGATGCGGGGGCTGAGCGTGGTGAGATACCGGGCGACCTCGCCGATCATGTGGACGATGGGCAGGCCGACGTGGTCGGCGATGTGCGGGACGAAGGCGTGGGCCGTGTTGCAGGGGATGGCTATGACGGTGGCGCCGGCTTCGCGCAGGACGCGGCTTCCGTCGAGGAGCCAGGGGGTGGGGTCGGGGCCGTCGCCCAGCAGGGCCTCGGTGCGGTCGGGGATGGTCGGGTCGGACCAGATGACCGTCCGAAGGTGGTCCTGGTCGCTGGAGCCGGGGGTCGTCGAGACGAGCTTGGCGTAGAAGTCGGCCGTGGCTGCCGGGCCCATGCCGCCGAGGATGCCGATGATCTCAGTGGTGGGAGCAGGGGTGGTCACTGTGCGGGTTCCTTGTGGAGGGCCGTGGCCTCGGGCTCGGCCGGGGTGCGGGGGGTTTCGCGGCTGCCCCGTTTGGCTTCGCGCCGGTTCTCGGAGCTGTCGACGACGGCGGCGGCGAGCGAGTTGCCGATGACGTTCACGCCGGTGCGGGCCATGTCGACGATGAAGTCGACGCCGAGGAGCAGGGCGATGCCTTCGGCGGGCAGGCCGATGGAGTTCCCCGCGGCGATGAGGACGACGATCGAGGCGGAGGCGACGCCGGCCATGCCCTTGGAGAGGATCACCAGCACGCCGACCATGAGCAGCAGCGCGGGCAGGGAGGTGTCCGCGCCGTAGGCGTTGGCGAGGAAGACCAGCGCGGCCGCCTGATAGAGGACGGAGCCGTCGGTGTTGAAGGAGTAGCCGAGGGGGACGACGAAGGAGGTCGTGGAGCGGCTGAGGCCGAATGCTTCGAGCTTGCCCATCAGAGGGGCCAGGACTGATTCGGAGCTGCGGGTGACGAAGGCGATCCCGGCCAGCCCGGCGATCGACTTCAGCAACTCGACGTAGCGGATGCGGTAGATCGCGGCGATGAGCGGGAAGAGCACGCCGATGACGATGGCCAGGCCCGCGTAGACCACGGCGATGAAGCCCAGCAGGCTGCGCAGGTTGGCGAAGCCGTAGTGGGCGACGTCGTACGAGATGAAGCCGAGCACGCCCAGCGGCGCGACCCGGATGACGTAGCCGACGACCTTGAACATCACCGCGGCGACGGACTCCAGGACCGAAGCGAAGGGCTCGGACTTCTCCCCGATCGCGGCCATCGCCACGCCCACGAGGAGGGCGAAGACGATCGCGCCGAGCAGGTTGCCCTCACTGAACGCGCCGAAGATGTTCTTCGGTACGGCGTGCAGTACCAGCGCGTGGAAGTCGATGCCCTGGCTCAGACCGTCCAGGTCCTTGGCGTCGGCACCGTGGACGGGGGCGCCCTTGCCGATCCCCGTGAGCTTGGCCAGCCCCACCGCGATCAGCAGGACGACGGTGGTGACGATCTCGAAGTAGAGGATGGCCTTGCCGGCTATCCGGCCGACCTTCTTGACCGACTCCATGCGGGCGATGCCCAGCACGATGAGCGGGAAGACCAGGGGCAGGACGACGACCTGCACCAGGTTCAGGAACACGTCTCCGAGGATCTTCATCTGCTCGCCCGCGGACGGGGCGAGAGATCCGATGAGGGCGCCGAGGCCGACGGCGATGACCGACTGGACCCCGATCGGCAGACGGAAACAGCGCCGCCACCACCCCGGGAGGCGGGTCGATGGGGTGTCTGTGCCAGTGGGGAGGGGGTGAGCGGGGCTCATGAAGGCTCCTGCCATATGCAATATATTGCGTTCTGTGTGTTGGTCGGCAACACTGAGGCCGGACGCGGTGGCCTGTCAAGGGGTCCCGCACCGGAACCCCGGCTTACGTCCGGCGGCAGTGACGAGGAGCAGCAGATGGCGCAGGCCACACGCATCGAGCACGATCTGGTCGGAGACAAGGAGGTGCCCGCCGACGCCTACTACGGCGTGCACACCGTGCGGGCCGTGGAGAACTTCACGATCACCCGGTCGACCATCGCCCAGTTCCCCGACCTGATCGCCGCACTGGCCACGGTGAAACAGGCGGCCGCCCAGGCCAACCGCGACCTCGGCCTGCTCTCCCCGGACATCGCCGGAGCGATCATCGGCGCATGCGAGGAGATCCGCGCCGGACGGTTCACCGAGCAGTTCGTCGTCGACCCCGTCCAGGGCGGGGCCGGCACCTCCACGAACATGAACGCCAACGAGGTCATCGCCAACCGTGCCCTGGAGGCCCTCGGTCACCCCCGCGGCCGCTACGACGTGATCCACCCCCTCGACCACGTCAACCTCGGCCAGAGCACCAACGACGTCTACCCCACCGCCGTACGCCTGGCCCTGGTCACCTCACTGCGCCGGCTCGGCGACTCGCTGGGGGCGCTGGCCACGGCGTTCACCGAGAAGGCGACGGAGTTCGGCGACGTGTTGAAGATGGGCCGCACCCAGCTCCAGGACGCCGTCCCCATGACGCTGGGCCAGGAATTCACCACCTACGCCGTCATGATCGAGGAGGACCGCCAGCGCCTCACCGAGGCCGCCGCACTACTGCTGGAGTGCAACCTCGGCGGCACCGCGATCGGCACCGGCATCAACGGCCACCCCCGCTACGCCGAACTCGCCTGCGCGTATCTCGCCGAGCTCAGCGGCGAACCCGTCCGGCCCGCGGGCGACTTCATCGAGGCCACTCAGGACTGCGGGGCGTTCGTCCAGCTCTCCGGCGTCCTCAAGCGCGTCGCCGTGAAACTCTCCAAGACCTGCAACGATCTGCGCCTGACCTCGTCCGGCCCCACCGCCGGACTCGGCGAGATCAACCTGCCGCCGGTGCAGGCGGGTTCGTCGATCATGCCCGGCAAGGTCAACCCGGTCATCCCCGAAGTCGTCAACCAAGTGGCTTTCGAGGTCATCGGCAACGACCTGACCGTCACGATGGCCGCCGAAGCCGGACAGCTCCAGCTCAACGCCTTCGAACCCGTCATCGCCTACAGCCTGCTGCGCTCCCTGACCCACCTGCGCGCCGCCTGCGACACCCTCGCCACCCGCTGCGTCCCCGGCATCACCGCCAACCGCGATCACCTCCACGACAGCGTCCACCGCTCCATCGGACTGGTCACCGCGCTCGCCCCGCACATCGGTTACGCCGCCAGCACCACCCTCGCCCGTCAGGCCCTGGCCACCGGCCGCGCCGTCAGGGACCTCGCCGCCGAGGCCGGCTTGCTCACCGCCGACCAACTGGACACGCTCCTGCGGCCCGAGAACCTCACCGGGCACTCTGCCCGACCCTCGACGGCAGCTGCTCCGTAACGCGTACCCGGCACTGCGAAGTGGTGCCGGGCAGGTCAGAGTCATGGAGCCCGTCCGAGCGCCGTCGCTTCCCAAGCTGGTTGTCCATACCGGTGCCGAGGCCGCGCACCACAACCGCACCACACGGCTCGTCCGCGGATGCGTTTCACCGTCGGCGCCGAGGTACGCCGCTGTCGCCACGGCGAACAACGCCCGGTCGATCCGCCGTCGCGTTACAACAGCGACGTCACGCCTGTACCTCGTTCGCGTTGAAACGCCGACGCCTGGAAGGCCAAGCGGCCGCGCCGGGAACAGCCGGTCCGGTCGGCACGGTTGCATCGACCGAGGGACCCGCGCCGCACGGGCAGGGAACACGGAGACCAGAGGGTCGTCCACCCCACCGGGATCCGAGCCCCAGGAGCGGCACGCCCGCCGCGCAGTCGGGCCAAGACGTATTTCTGCAGGAGGACTGTTTCTTGACTGACCGGCCCTTGACGCTCATGGCAGTACACGCCCACCCCGACGACGAGGCCACCGGAACCGGAGGGGTCCTCGCGCGGTACGCGGCGGAAGGCATCCGCACGGTTCTCGTGACGTGTACCGACGGCGGTTGCGGTGACGGACCGGGGGGTGTCAAACCGGGCGATCCCGGGCATGATCCTGCGGCGGTCGCCCTGATGCGTCGTCAGGACTCGAGGCTAGCCGTGACATCCTGAAGATCAGCGATCTGGAGATGCTGGACTATGCCGACTCCGGGATGATGGGCTGGCCGAGCAACGAGGCCCCCGGATCCTTCTGGCAGACCCCCGTGGAGGAAGGCGCGACCCGACTCGCGGAACTCATCCGGCACTACCGACCTGATGTGGTGGTCACCTACGACGAGAACGGCTTCTACGGCCATCCCGATCACATCCAGGCCCACCGCATCACGATGGCAGCGCTGGAGATGACCGAGCTGACACCGAAGGTGTACTGGACCACGATGCCCCGCTCGGGGATGCAGCGTTTCGGCGAGATCATGCGCGAGTTTCATCCGGACATGCCGGAGCCGGATCCCGCCGAGGCCGCCGCGCTGGCCGAGATCGGCCTCCCCGACGATGAGATCACCACGTGGGTGGACACCACCGCGTTCAGCGGTCAGAAGTTCGACGCGCTGGCCGCGCACGCCCGTCAGGACGAGAACATCTTCTTCCTCAAGATGGGCAAGGAGAGGTTCGGCGAGTTGATGGGCACGGAGACCTTCGTACGCGTCCAGGACGCCACCGGCGCAGCCGTCCCCGAGGACGATCTCTTCGCCGGCCTGCGCTGATCCACCTATCCGGAGCGGAGCTCGGGAAAGCTCATCGGCCGCACGGCGCGATCGAGCGCGTCACACACCCGGAGACTTATCCACGCGGGTTCCGCTCCGTCAGCCCGCGACCAGGTCGGCAGGCCCTCGCCGACGGCGTACGCCTGCCCGCACTGCCGACTCGGAAGGCGCGCGACAGCTCAGGTCTCGGGCGTACGTCATGGCCTTCACGCACCCGGATGACCTGCACCTCCTCGCAGACCCTCTCCACAATGCCGGCCCGCTCCCTCATCTCGGAGGTGTCCACTCCGAGCAGGACCGCGTTGCAGGGGCCTGCTCCGAGCCATCTCCGTCCCGCGTTGTTCGGCCACCGCTGGGACCCGCTCCGTGTGCTCCCGCAACCTCGCCTTTGCGGCCCAGCGCTCATTCCCAGAGCTCGACGGTTCGTCAGCCACCAGAAGGAGCCCTCCACGCCTCCAAGCCGACTCCGTGCCCATAGCGTGCCCAAAAGACCGGTAAACCACGGTCGACTACGGTGCGATCGTGCGCTCTCGGCACCACGCCAGAGTACGTACGTCCAGGTCAGAGGCTATCCGGCTCTGCAAGCGCCGTCGCTTCCCAAGCTGAGAGCGCGAGTTCGATTCTCGTCACCCGCTCCATGAAGAAGGCCCAGGTCAGAAGCCCGGGCCTTTTTGCTGTCCGACGCGACCAGTTGTCGCCCTCCTTGAGCGTCGCGCCGGTGCGCGTCGACAAGGTGTGTCCGCTGTGGCGAGGGTCGTACAACCGAAAGCCCTCGGGCATGCCGACGAAAACACGGGTCCTGCGCCACATACGTCCGAAGGTGCTCCGACGGATCGGTGCATCCTCCTCCCTGAGGACGCCGAGGGCTCGCTCCGCTCACCGCCCGGCCCAGTCCCTGGCCGGGCCAGCAGCGTGGCCGAGCCCAGTAGGGGTGCGGCGACACATGCGCGTGCCTGATCGGTCGGCGCACCCACCATCGTGGCTGACCTTTGTCGGCTGCTGTTCAGACCTGGGCCCGCCGTACGCCGGTGCACGCGATCAGCCTGATGCCGTCTTCGGTCAGAAACAACATGAACGTCCAGGAGCTATCGGCAGCCCTGATCTGACCCAGGCGAACTAGCCGTTGATGTCGACCGAGCAGTTCCACGGCGCGGGCTAGGTTCTTGGTTTCGATGCCCGGCGACGCGTGTGCCGCAGTCAGCATCCATATGATCGTCGCTTGGTTTCACCGGTGCCGACGTGGGGCGCGTCATGAGGACCTCTTCCAAGCGCTCGCCCTGAAGCAGAGCATGACGACAGGCGGGAACAACCAGCACGGTCAACTTCAGGACGATCTCCGCACAGCAAGCACCGTGTACACAAATCGCTTCGGCTCAGACCTTCTCCGAACTCACTCGTGGGTGCTCGGTAGTGAGCAGGGCGATGTCTTCTACATCGGAAGTCAGGATCGTCACCCGGCCGGGATGCTGCAGGGCGGTCGCGCACAGCATGGCGTCGATAGCGTACTTGTGGCCGTGCAGCCCCGCTGCACGCAGCAAAGCAGCAGCGGATTGCGCGACGGCCTGGGTCACTGGCTCGACACTCAGACGGGACAGGGTCCACTTCAGTGCGGATTCGTTGATCTTCGGGTGGATCACCTCGACCAGTACCGCCGCCGAGGTGATCACGGGCAGGTCCGCGTCGCGAGCAGCCGTCAGCCACTCATGGATCTCCCGATCACGCTGAACGGCCTTTGCCAGACCCTCGCTGTCCAGGACCAGGGCACCGCTCACGCGGCCGCCCCAGCATTTGAAGCGCCGCCGGTGAGCCGGGCGCGCTTGGCCGCCACGGCCTCGGGGTCGGCCGGGCCATGCACCCTGTCGAAGTCCGCGATCAGCTCGTCCAGATTGTCCCGATCGATCTGCCGCTGGGCCGCCTTCTCCAGGTACGCCGATACGCCCCGCTTCCCGACCCGCTCACGGATCGCCTGCAGAGTTCCGGCGGTCAGGGTGACGGAGATACCGCTGGTGGGGCCGTCGCCGGGCAGGAAGTCAACGTCGTCATCAGCCACCCCCCCAGTATGCCATTGAAAATGGCATACTGGGGCCAAGTGCACCACAAGGCTCTCACCAGATGAGGGAGCAACCGAGTGCCGGAGGTTCGTGGGTGCTACGCAGCCGCAACGCCCCCCCTCGACAACTGGCCCCTGCACCGGGCGGACCGCGACCGGTTGTCCTCTCAGTGGCGCCGGTCTCCCCCCTCTGGGATTCCGTGCCCTCCGCGTGCCCGTAAGAGCGGAAAGCCACGGTCAACAGCGGTGCAATCCGACGCACACGACCACTCCGAGATCCGAGTATTCGTGCTGGTCAGAGGCATGCAGCCGGTGCAAGCGCCGTCGCTTCCCAAGCTGAGAGCGCGAGTTCGATTCTCGTCACCCGCTCCATGAAGAAGGCCCAGGTCAGTGACCCGGGCCTTTTGTTGTGCGTCGTGATCAGTCCTCGCGTGCCAGATTCGTGCCAGAAGGTTGATCGTCGGGGTCGGCGGTGGGCTGTTCTGGCACGGCCGCATTTCCTAACGTGCCTTCCGCACGGTGGCGTCGAGGCCGACTGCAACTTCCTGCTGTCGGTCGTCGTCGGAGTGCTGGTAGATCAGCGCGGCTTTCTCGGAGGACTGGCCGGCGCGGACCATCGTGTCCTTGAGGGTGGCACCGGATCGGGTGGACAGGGTGTGTCCGGTGTGGCGGAGGTCGTAGAACCGAAAGCCCTCGGGCATGCCGACGATCTCCCGCGCCTTCCGCCACTTCCGGCCAAAGGTGCTGCGCCGGAACGGTGCCCCCTTCTCCCCCACGAAGAGCAACCCGTCAGGGCCCGACTCGGCGTACGACTCCAGGTGCCAGCGGAGCTCCCGGCGGAGGAACGCGGGAAGAATCACAGTCCGCGTCCTGCCTCGCTCTTGGTGTCGCCCTGGACCCGTCGCCCGTTCATCCGCTCCGGCTCGGCAAGGCGGACACGGATCCTGAGGTTGTCGAGGTCGACGTCCCGGCGCCGGAGGCCGGCCAGCTCTTCCGGCTTTCGCCTGGTGAATTTGCCAAAACTCACCAGGCGAAAGCCGTCTATCCCGTTCATTTAATTTCCGTCGACGAGCGAGCGAAAATTAGGCTAGCGTCAGCACTTCCAGACGCCTGTGACGTTGTCGAAGATGCTCTTGTCGAACTTCTTGTGGCTCTTCGTGCCAGCAGCGACCGTGACGCAGTTTGACATGTGGTTCTCCTGGTTCTTGGTGTCGAAGAACTCCACGCGGTACTTCACGCTGTGGTTGCAATGGTTGTTGTAGTAGACGGTGACGGAATTGTTCCCGGGCGTGTACGACGTGTTGAAGCGGTTCACCGTCGGGTTGTTGTCGCAGCCCCACGAGGTGTGCACCGCGCCGCTTGCCAGCGGAGTAGCAGAGGCCCCAGCCTGCGGCGCGGCGTAGGCAGTGCTCCCGAGCATGGGCAGAGCCAGCACCGCAAGAGCCGTGACCTTGGCACTCATACGAACAGCATTCATTGCGAAATTACCCCCTGGGAAAAGACTACTTGCACCTGCGCTTTTCGGTCGAGGTGAACTCTCGCACGTAAAGTAGAACGTCAGCAATCCGCTTGAGCCAAACTTGAGGTGTCGATTTTCGTGGCCTGATTGTGTGCGAAATTCTCGCGATATAGCCCGTCGGCCTAGTCTGACGGTGAAGGGCATCAATCCCCCCAATCGTCCCGATTGCCCCTAGGTGTACTGTCCATGGAGTATTTGCGGTGCGCGTCCTACGTGGTGAGGCGGTCGTTGACTCCGGTATGGGGGCGGGGAACATGGAGTTGGATCGTTCCCGACGGGCTGTGGGAGATCGCGAAGCCGCTGATCCCGCTGTCGAGGTTGCGGCCGCAGGGCGGCGGGACACAGGACACGCCTGATGAGACGCCGTTCGCAGCGATCGTCTACGTGCTGGTGTCCGGTTGCGCCTGGCGGGCATTGCCGCCGTGCTTCGGCATATCGAAGTCGACCGGGCACCGCCGCTTGAAAAGGCCAAGGAGCGTCTCCGCGCCGATCTGTACGTGGGAGCCGACGGCACCAGGCAAGGACATAGCCGACGCGCCACAAGCGCACCAGATAGAGCGGGGAACAGCGGGGAACCACGGTGAAAGCGACCAGGGGCGATGTGACCTAGTGTCGGGCGAACGCCCAGTTCAGCAGCCCTACCCGCCCCAAATGCTCGCAGCTTCCCAAGCTGAGAGCGCGAGTTCGATTCTCGTCACCCGCTCCACGTGAAACCCCGAGGTTCAGAGACCCGGGGGTTCTTTGTTGTCTAGACCGGTGGGCGGGGCGCGCACCATAACCGCACCACAGGGACTCGGCTAGCTTCCGGTGGACTTCTCCTTGTGCTGCGCGGGGCTCTCGCTCCGCTGCTTGTGCTGCTTCGCACGCTCGGCGCGGACCATGTCGTCGAGGCCGGCGGCTACGTCTCGTGGCCGCTCCTCGTCAGAGTGCTGATAGATGAGCGCGGCCTTCTCGGATGACTGCCCCGCGCGCACCATCGTGTCCTTGAGGGTGGCGCCCGAACGGGTCGAGAGCGTGTGTCCGGTGTGACGAAGGTCGTAGAAGCGCAGGCCGTCCGGGAGGCCGGCGGCGGCGCGGGCACGTCGCCACGTCCGGCCGAAGGAAGTACGCCGGAAGGCAGCTCCCTCCGACCCGCCGGACAGACCGAACGGCCCGAGGTGGTCAACCGGTTGGCAGGGCTCCCGGGCCAGCGAGTCGGGCCATCCGTCAGTACGACGGCTCGCGCGTGCAACGCCCTCACCTCGGCGGCCCTTTCCGCCGCCGAGACGGGCAGCGCCGCCCGCACCGCCCGTTTCTCGGCGTACGGGATCCGGTCCGGGACTTGGAGGGCGGCCCGCAGCAGTTCCTCGGTGCGCCGGGCCGCCATCAGCGGGCCGGTGCCGAGCCAGGTGAAGTGGACGGCGCCCTGCTCCAGCAGCCTGGCCGGGCCCCGCTCGACCGCCGTGATGCCGACTTTGACCATGCCAGGTGGACGCGGTATAGCGTGCCCATAAGGACACTCGGCGGCCCCGTCGCTCCCTGAACCGGGCGGCGGCCGCGGCGAGATCCACGATCGGGGCGGGGTAGTCCAGGCCCGCACGGGCGGCTGCGTCGAGGTGAGGGACGCGGTGGACCGCCGTGGCGTCGAGGTGGCGGAGCTCGGGGAGCCAGCGGCGTACGTACTCCCCGCGGGGGTCGTACCTGCGTGCCTGGACGAGCGGGTTGAGGAGCCGGTTCGGGCGGGTGTCCGTGCCGGTCCCGGCGACCCATTGCCAGTTGAGCTGGTTGTTCGCCACATCGCCGTCGACAAGGAGGTCCAGGAAGTGGCGGGCTCCCACCCGCCAGTCCACGTACAGCGTCTTGGTGAGAAAGCTCGCCACGAGCAGGCGGGCCCGGCCCGGCATCCAGCCCTCGTGGCGGAGCTGTCGCAGGGCGGCGTCGACGACTGGGTAGCCCGTGCGGCCGTCCCGCCAGGCTTCGAAGTCCTTCGTGGCACGGCGCCAGCAGTCGTGCCGGGGGCGGTAGTCGTGGTCGGCCGCGTCGGGGCGGGCGGCCAGGACCTGGTGATGGAAGTCCCGCCAGGCGAGCTGGCGGACGAAGGCATGCGCACCGGGACCGTCCTGGGTGCGGGCCCGGTGCAGCAGTTCGGTGGGTGAGAGGCAGCCGAAGTGCAGGTAGGGGGAGAGTCGGGAGGTCGCGTCGGCGGCCAGGTCGTCGTGCCGTTCGTCGTATGCGGACAGCGGGCCCGCCAGCCATGACCGCAGCCTGCGGCGGGCCTCGCATTCCCCGCCCGTGGGCAGGCCCGGCGACGTGGAGCCCGACGCGAGGGACTCTGCGCGAGGAAGGCCGGCCGAGCCTACGTCCGGTAGCCGCACGACGTCCGGTGCGGGCAGGACGCCGCGCGCGGGGAAGCTCTCCCATCGGCGGAAGTACGGGGTGAAGACGGCGAAGTGGCCCTTGCCCGCCGGTGTCAGCGCTCCTGGCGGTACGACCGTCAACGAGGCTTCGTGGACGCGTAGTTCGCGTCGGTCGCCGGCCAGCTCCGCGCGCAGCCGGTCCTCCCGCCGTGCCGCGTAGCGGCTCACCCCGCCCGCGATGTGCACCACGGCGGCCCCGGTCTCGGCGGCCACCCGACAGGTCTCCTCGACCACATCGCCCGCGCGCACGACCAGCTGGCCGCCCCGAGCCCGCAGGGCCGCGTCGAGGTCGGCCAGGCTGTCGGCGAGGAACGCCGCGCGGTTGGGCACGGCGAATCCGGTGCGGCGGATGCCGGTGTCGACGACGAAGAGCGGGACCACCCGTTCGGCGTTTTTCAGGGCGGCCTGGAGGACCGGGTTGTCGTGCACCCGCAGGTCGGCGGTGAACAGGGCGACCGAGACGCGCACGGTTCCTCGAGCTCCTTCAGCGGGTACGGGCCGGTTCAGGGGCGGCCGATTCGGCCGCGGCGACGATGTTGCGGGCCATGCCGCCGAAGACCGCGGCATGGAAGGGTGCCACGCCCCACCAGTAGACGTGCCCGGCCAGGCCGCGCGGATGGAACAGGGCCCGCTGCCGGTAGACCGTGCGCCCCTGTGGATCCGGGTCGACGGCCATCTCCAGCCAGGCCAGGCCCGGCAGCCGCATCTCCGCACGCAACCGGAGCAGCCGGCCCGGCTCGATCTCCTCCACCCGCCAGAAGTCCAGGCTGTCGCCGACCCGCAGCCGGATCGCGTCCCGGCGGCCCCGGCGCAGACCGACACCGCCCACCAGGGTGTCCAGCCAGCCGCGCAGGGACCAGGCCAGCGGCGAGGAGTACCAGCCGTTCTCACCGCCGATCGCCTCCACCACCCGCCACAGAGCCTGCGGCGACGCCGCGACCGTACGCTCGCGGTAATCCGTGTAGAGGCTGCCGCCCGCCCAGTCGGGGTCGGTCGGCAGCGGGTCGCTGGGGGCACGGGGAGTCGATGCCGAGGACCACCTGGTGGCCACGTCCGCGTCCCGGACGCGCCGCAGAGCCAGCCGGATCGCCCGGTCGAGGGTGACCAGCCCCTCTGGCGGGTCCGGCACGTACCGGACGATGTCCCGCTCGGCGCAGACCACCTCGTGTTTCAGTGACTCCACCAGGGGGCGCGCGAGAGCGCCCGGCACCGGGGTGACCAGAGAGACCCAGAGGCTGGACAACCGGGGGGTGAGCAGCGGAACGGGCAGGATGACCCGCTTCGGCAGCCCGGCGACGACGGCGTACCGCCGCATCATCTCCTGATACGTGACGATGTCCGGTCCGCCGATGTCGAAGGCGCGGTTCACGTCGTACGGCAGCCTCGCGCATCCCACGAGGTAGCGCAGCACGTCGCGGACGGCGATGGGCTGGATGCGGGTGCGCACCCAGCTGGGGGTCACCATCACGGGGAGCCGCTCGGTCAGGTACCGCAGCATCTCGAAGGATGCCGAACCCGAACCGATGATCACGGCGGCCCGCAGCACGGCGGTGGGCACGCCCGAGGCCAGGAGGATGCGGCCCACTTCGGCGCGGGACCGCAGATGGGGTGACAGTGCGTTCTCGGGTACTCCGGAAGGGCTCAGACCGCCGAGGTAGACGATGCGACGGATTCCGGCGGCACGCGCCTGCTCACCGAAGATCCCGGCCGCGCGCCGGTCGGTCTCCTCGAAACCCCGCCCGGTGTTCAGCGCGTGCACCAGGTAGTACGCGACGTCCATGCCCTCCATGGCCGCGCGTACGGCCCCCTCGTCCGTCACGTCCGCGCGCACCGCCTCCACCTGCCCGGACCACGGATGGTCCCGCAGCTTGCCGGGGGCGCGGGCCAGGCAGCGCACGGAATGCCCGGCGGCCAGCAACTCCGGCACCAGCCTGCCGCCGATGTAACCGGTGGCGCCGGTGACCAGGCAGCGCAGCGGCCGGTCGTCGTCGGTCATGCCGATCGCACGCATGCCGGTCGAGTGCGCCTTGTCCCGCGACGGCCGACGGACCGGGGGGTAGGAAACGTCATGGCTCTCATGTCCTCCCGGGACGTTCCCCTCCGATGTGCTCTGTTCGCTGTTCTCCTGAGCCCATGCTTGGGCCCGAGGACGAGCACCGCAACCTCGCCGGTCCCGGCCGGAGGGTGTGCCCACAGGGTCGGCGCCCGCCCGGGTGCCAACCGTGTGGGGCGTATCCGTGATCACGGTCATCACGCGGCAGTTCCGGAGCCCGCCTCGCGGCGGCCCGCGACGCGGGCCTCAGCCGTGGACGGCGCGCACTCCGACGGTCAGCACGCTGTCTGCTGCTGAAGCAGTTCGAATGAGATGTACGGGGACAGTGCACGGAGGAAGTCGGGCGCATCGAAGATCTCGCCGGCGGAGGCGACACCGACCGTGCGCGTCTGGCCGGTGAGGATGCGGTGCACCGCCTCCACCGCGAGCGGTGCGCTGACAGCGTAGATGTCCCGGCCGCTTGCCACAGCGCGCCGTTCGGTGCCGCCGGAGCGTACGACGACGTCAACGAGGAAAGTCTGGTCGGACCGCCCGTTCTCATCGGCCGCGGTCGGCGCCGGTGTGTCCGGGGCCGAGAGGTCCCTGGCCGCTTCGGTCGCCATGTGGGTGCGGACCTCGGGGATGGAGAGATGGCTGGGGATGGTGACCACGTCGGCCATCGTGAACTCCCCGACGACCTCCCGCATGCCCATCGGCTCGGGGAAGGGCCACTTCAGGAGCGCCGGAGCGTCGTCGTGGTACTCCAACCGCCCGTCCGTGTAGCGAACACGCCGGCCGCCTCGACGCTCGCCGGAGACCGCACCAGCGGTGCGTGTCCCGGGGGTCGGGTGCCAACTGCTCAGTCCGTACGCGATGCTCGCCTCGTCGGCCGCCGTCCAGTCCCCCATCGCGGCGGTGGCCAGCAGGTCGCCGAGGCCGCCGTAGAAGGCCATCGCAGGGACGACCACCGCTCCCGCCGCACGGGCGCGGTCCGCGAAGTGCGTGAACGTGTCGAGGTTGGCCTCGATCTCGGCCGCCACATCGACGTACGGGATCCCGGCGCGCAGCGCCGCCTCGATCACGGGAGCGGCTGTCACGGCGAAGGGCCCGGCACAGTTGATCACAGCGTCCGCACCATCCAGGGCACGTTCGAGCGAGGCAGGGTCGTCGACCGACGCCGGCCGGACCTCGAGTCCGGGGGCGGATGCCGCCAGCGCCCGCAGCTTGCCGGCGTCGCGGCCGGAGAGAACCGGAACGAATCCGCGCTCCCGCAGCCGTGCCACCACAAAGCGTCCGGTGTGTCCGTACGCACCGAACACCGTCACCGTCTGTCCCGATCCCATGGGCTCTCCCCCGTGCTCGAATGATCTGCTTGATCTGCTTGATCTGCTTGATCTGCTACGAACATCCTGGCGAGGTCGGTCGCCTCAGCGTGAGTGTCCGGAACGACGCGCCCCGTACACTTTCGGACATGGGTACTGTCGCGCTGGCCGTCACCAAGGGGATGCTGCACTTCGAACTGTCCATGGCGTACGAGGTGTTCGGCTCCCCTCCGGTCGGCGTGACCGTCCCCTGGTACGACGTCGAGGTCTGCGGGCCGGACGCCGTGCGGCTCGGCCGGTTCCGGCTGCAGCCCGACCAGGGGCTCGACCGGCTCCGGCATGCCGACACCGTGATCGTCCCCGGCTGGGCGGACACCGACGAGGACCCGCCCGCCGATCTCGTCGGCGCTGTGCGTGCGGCCCACGAGGCAGGTGCACGCGTGGCCTCCCTGTGCACGGGCGCCTTCGTGCTGGCCGCCGCCGGCCTGCTGGACGGCAGGCGCGCGACCACGCACTGGGCGCATACCGAGGCCCTGGCCGCCCTGTACCCGCGGGTGGAGGTCGATCCGGACGTGCTCTACGTGGACAACGGCAGCGTGCTCACCTCCGCCGGCAAGGCCGCCGCGATGGACCTGTGCCTGCATCTCGTCCGCCTCGACCACGGTTCGTCCGTCGCCAACGCCGTCGCCCGCCGCCTGGTTGTGCCGCCGCATCGGGCGGGCGGACAGGCGCAGTTCGTAGCCGCTCCGGTGCCCGCCCGTGACGACCACCCGCTCGCCGCGCTGTTTCCCTGGGCGATCGAACGCCTCGACCACCCGCTCACCGTGGAGGACCTGGCACGCCAGGCACGGATGAGCTCGCGCCAACTGGGCCGCCACTTCAGGGCCGTGACCGGCACCACTCCGCTGCAGTGGCTGCTGACCCAACGGATCCGCCGCGCCCAGGAGTTGCTGGAGACCACCGACGACGGTGTCGACGCCATCGCGACAGCCACCGGCATGGGCACCGCCACGACACTGCGCCGACACTTCAACCGCACGGTCGGTGTGCCTCCGGACACCTACCGCCGAACCTTCCGCTCACGGCCCCGGACCGACTCGAATGACGACCGGCAACGCCAAGGCTGACGGTGCCCCAGCCTGGGGACACCTTGCGTACCTCGCAGTCGAGGAAACAGCCCTCGATCTGGAAAGAGGGGTGAAGCGTCACCGTCCTGCCGGACGATGGATGGCTGCGGCCGACCGCTCATGCCCTGATGCGGTGGCCGTCGCGATCCCGGTGTCCAACTGGTCACGCAGCGACGGCGGGGCGATGGAGGCCACCACGAACAGCAGGGGGACGGCCTTCAGGAACGTCTGGGCGGCGAGCCGGGTCGCCGAGTCGAGCACGTTCACCGAGATCAGGTGCGACAGCAGGCGCCCCGCTCCCGCCGCCATGTCCGGCGTGGCGGACGGTCCGGGCGCATTCCTCCGGTCCCTGCCCCTGGATGCATGCTGCCAGGGTGCGGCCGCTGCGGCCGCCTGGCCCCCCGGCACGAGTACGGTGCAGGGCCGAACGGGTGAACGAACCATGCCCGAACAGTGCTCAGAGGGCCTGCCGAACCGTAAGTTTCGGATGGTCGATGTCGGGGAGCCAGTCACGCTGCGGCGTGTAGTCCAGCCAGCGTCGGCTACGGCCGGCCTCGGTGAAGCCTCGTAGCAAGGTGTCGAGCAAGGGATGGCGGGAGGACTCGCGCCAGGCCAGCGACCACGCATACAGCGGTGTCGGCTCGACGAGCGGTATGCAGCGCAGGCGCGTGTGGTCCGGCAGCGGCGCGTCGGCGGGGAAGAGGGTGAAGCCGTCGGGTTCGGTGCGGAGGTGCTGCACAAGGTGGTCCAGGCCCAGATTGGGGCCATCGTGCCGCCGGGTGATCCGGAATTCGTCGGCGAAGCGGCGCAGGAAGTCCAGCCGACTCAGTTCGGCCGGGCACCACAACACGCTGTCGCGCAGGTCCGCCGGGCGCAGTGCGTGGGCGTCGGCCAGCGGGTGAGAGGGGCTGACCACCGCATCGACGGGTTCCAGCCGCACCAGCCGCTGGGTGAGTCCTGCCTCCCGGCCGTCGGGCAGTGGGTGCACCCGGCCGAATCCCAGGTCCGTGTCTCCGCGCAGCAACGCCCCCGCGACTGACGACCAGTCACGTCCTGGGCTCGGCTCCCACCGTACCGGGCCGAGCTCCTGAACCGCGTCGGCAACAGTGCGCATCGGCGCGTACAGATGCCCCCAGGTGTCGATCCGTACGACCGAGCCGGCGCCCGTCACCGCCGCGATCGCGCGCTCGCCCGCCACCAGCGCCTCACGCGCGGCCGGCAGGAACCGCTCCCCCGCCTCGCTCAGCCGGGTGCCGCCCTGGCGCTCGAACAACCGCACCGCCAGCAGCTTCTCCAGCCGCGCGATGCGCTTGGACAGCGCCTGCTGGCTGGTGTTCAGCTCGGCGGCGGCCCGCCCGAAGTGCAGCGTCCGGGCGGTCGCGACAAAAGCCCGGACCAGCGCGAGGTCGAGGTCCATGCTGCTGACCATATGCGACAACCCCAAGTTGTCGGCCAGGCAGCTTCGTTGTTGGCAGAGCCGCCCCTCCACCGGGTCGGATGGTCCCAGAAGACACCACCGCGGACCACCGAGGAGATGACCACGATGAAGGCCTTCATGCCGACCGGAGATCCCGCCGATCCGGTCGTGCTCGCCGATGTCCCAGAGCCGACACCACGCCCCAACGAGGCTCTGGTGAAGGTCGAAGCGTTCTCGGTCAACCGGGGTGAGACGTTCAAGCTGGAAAAGCCCGCCTCCGGCGATCGCCCGGGCAAGGACATCGCGGGGCTGGTGGTGCAGCCGGCCGCCGACGGCAGCGGACCGTCCGGAGTCACCCGAGTCGTCGGCCACCCGATGGCAGGCGGCTGGGCGGAGTACGTCGCCGTGCCGACCGACGCACTCGCCGAACTGCCGTACGACGTCTCCGTACTCCAGGGCGCGGCGCTGCCGCTGGCCGGGCTCACCGCGCTGCGGCTGCTGCGCGCTGCCGGACCGGTGCTGGGGCGGCGGATTCTGCTGACCGGTGCCTCCGGAGGCGTGGGCCACTTCGTCACCGAACTCGCGGCCGCCGCCGGGGCCCAGGTCACCGCCGTGACCAGGAACGCCGATCGCGGCGCCCGGCTGTCCGAACTCGGCGCCGCCGAAATCGTCCACGACGTCACCGCCGCCAGGGGCCCTTACGACATCGTGCTGGAGTCGACCGGCGGACCGGCCCTCTCCCTCGCGCTCGCCCAACTCGCCAGGCGCGGCACGCTGATCTGGTTCGGTCAGGCGAGCCGCACACCGGCGACGCTCGACTTCTTCGACTTCTTCACCGGACCCGAATCGGCTGTCCTCCGCCATTTCCACTACCTCGACGCGGACAGCCGCCTCGACGACGACCTGACGGCACTCGTCCGGCTGACCGCCGAAGGCCGCCTGCACCCCGAGATCGGCCGTGTCACGGACTGGGCCGACACCGCGACCACCCTCACCGACCTGCGCGACCGCCGCATCCGGGGCAAGGCCGTCCTCACCCTGTCCTGACCCGCGCCGGAACGGCCGGACGCAAGAACTCAAGAACCCAAGAACAAGCGAACGCAAGAACTCACCGAAGGAGTACGACCATGACCACCAACGACCCCAGGGCCGTCGTCATCCGCTACGTCGAGGCCGTCCGCGACGGCGACGCCGACGTCATCCTCGACAGCTTCCGCGAGGACGCGACCTGGCACTACCCGGGCGACCTGCCCGTCTCCAAGGTGTGGCGGGGCCGCGACGAGATCGTCAACGAGTTCCTCGGCAACATGGGGACGGTCTTCGTCCCCGGCACCATGAAGATCGAACTGGTCAGCACGATCGCCGAGGGCGACCGCGTGGTGGCCGAATGGACCTCCAAGGCCACGACCGTGTACGGCGGCACCTACGACAACCGCTGCATCGGCATCTACACGGTCCGCGACGGCAGGATCGCCTCCGTCATCGAATACGCCGACACCAGGCACGTGGCCGCAGCCCTCTTCCCGGGTGCCGACGCCCACCGTCCCGCCGGCACCGAGTGATCGCCGGTCGGCTCCTCGGGACGCATCGGGCCGTACGCGCCGAGGTAGACCATGAGCCGCCAGCGGATACCGATCGCTTCGGCGAGGTCGTCGACCTGGGCGACGGTGACGATACGACGCTCGGCAGCCGACTCCTTGCCCGCGCCCTTGATGCGGCAGGGATTGCGGCTGATCAGTTCGTCGTCAACGGCCGTTTCGAGGACGCTCTTGAGGAAGCGGTACGCCTTGGCAACCGCCGTCTTCGCTCCGGTGGTCCGAAGTCGCTCAGCCCGCCATTCACGGGCCCGGGGAGCGGTGATCTCGTCCAGGTCGAGGTCACCGAACGTCGGGAGGATGTGGACCCGGAGGTGGTGCTTGTACAGGTCTACCGTCCGAACAGCCAACTCCCGTTCCTCAACCCACTTCTCGGCGTGGATACGGCGTGCCAAAGCAGCGCCACCCCAAAGCCGCTACGCCGACCTTCGAGCCCATTGTGCAGCTCGCTATGGCAGCACGCGAAGATGATCATCAGTGGGGACAGTCGCCGGGGGAAGTGTCGTGATATGAAGCTCATCAGCAGCACGCTTCCCCACCTTGCCGGCTGCCGAATAGCGCGTACTTACCAGTCTCTTAGTGATGCGCCGCCGGGCCCGCTTTGCGCAGGTACGATTCCGGATTTTGCCGCTCGTCCGGGGGCCGGACGCCAGCTGTCCGTCCGCCGCATCGCCTGTCGACAGAGGCGGGACAGGGAGGTGTAGAAGCGGTCGGGAAGGAACACGGCGTCCGCAACGATCATCGCGCCGGAGAAGAGAGGCAGCCCCATGAGCACCGCGATGCCGATGTGCATGCCCAGCAGCATGGCGAGAACGGGGTACTTGAGCCTGCCGAAGAGCACGAACGGGAAGGCCACCTGCAGGAGCACGGTCAGGTAGCCGGCGATCGCGACCACGAGCGTGCGCTCGTCCACGAAGTGGGAGAGCGCGGGCCAGGGCCGGAAGAGTTCGAGGTTCAGGGCATAGTGCAGCGCGGTGCCACCGCTCCAGGAAGGTCCCTGGACCTTGTACAGGCCGGCTGATCCGTAGAGGAAGCAGACCTGTGCCGCGATGACGAACATGCCGCAGTTGTGCACCACCGTGACCAAGGTGGTTCGAGCATCACGGAGTTGCCTCGCGAAGGGGCTCCTCGACCGTTCCGGCACGCTGCCCGCACGAACCGTCTTCAACTTGTATCTGCGCGCGTCCAGGGACCAGCGCCGGCCGCAGGCCGTGAGGACGAGGTAGAGGGCCATCAGCAGGACCAAATTGTCGCCCCCGTCCGTCATGAAGATCGCCCTGGCATGGAACGAGGTCACTACAACGGCGAACAGGATGGACAGGACGCGGGTCCGCCAGCCCAGCATGAACAGCGCGGCCGTGACGAGGGCCAGCACATAGCAGAGTTCGAAGTAGATGCGGCTGTCGGACAGCGTCAGGATGCTGAACCAGCCCGTCTGCTCGAAGAGCTGACGCGCCAAGGCCGGCGTCCACGCGGAGCCGGGACCCCAGATCTCGGCACGGTGCGGGAACTCGCGTAGCAGAAGAAGCAGGTAGAGCAGTCCGTAGCCGATGCGCAGCACCGATGCGGCGTACAAGGACACCGGGCGGCCGGTCAGGAGATCCCCTACTGCGTTGATCCGGGCGGCGATCCACCGGTCGGCGCCGGCCGACGCGGTCTTCTGCGCCTCATTTTCCATGGCGGGTCACCTTCCACCAGGGCAGGAGCCGGTTCTCGACCGGCGTCGGCGGGCGCTTGCCGGCAGCGGGGCCGGGCGCGTCGACGGGCAGGGTGAGGACGCGGAGCTGAATGAAGTCGAAGGTGCCGCTGTTGTGGGCGGCGACGCGGTCCACGGCGATGTTGGTCAGATACTTCTGCATCATCAAGGCGCGTTCCGTACGTGCTTTGTCGTCTCCTCCGTGCGTGTCGACGTAGCCGGTCCAGGCACGGCGCAGCATGTTCTGCGCTGTGTGGCTCGGGAACGGCTGATGTTCGACCGCGGAATTGTCCACGGCGGTCAGGTCGAACCAGGGACTCACCTGAACCGATCCGTCGGAGCCGGGGTGCGCGGTTCTCGCCAGAATCTGCCGGTTGATGGATTCGGGGTCCGGAGCGAAGAGCCGCCAGTTCTGTTCGAAGAGGGGGTACACCCATGCGTTGATCAGCGGGCCGTATCGCTTGGAGACGGTGTTGGTCGGTGCCACGTGAAGGAATACGAAAATCACGTGAACAACGCTCGTCGCCAAGCACAGGACCACGGCGGCGCACAGTCCGGACTTCAGTGCCCGGACGCCCCTCCGCGACTTCCCCGGCGCGGCCGTGGCGTCAGGGCGCTTCCGCGTGGGTGGACCGGAGTCGGACTGCTGGATTTCCTCCACGCCCGCTGTGTCAATTCCGCTCGACACCGCCTACCTGTCTTTCTGTCTTTCTCATCAACTGCTCGCGCATGGCTTTTTCGCTGACTGCCACCGACGGCGCGAGGCGGACTCGGTGTGAATTCCGCCGCGCGCCGTCATCCGGTGAGCGGACTGAGCGAAGTGCGATGCCTAGTTCTCGTAGCCCTTGGGCACCTCGTCGTAGCCGTAGTTCTCGTCGGGCTTGCCGTGGTCGGGCTTGCCGTGGTGGACGTGCTGCCCGTGGTCGGGCTTGCCGTGGTGGACGTGCTGCCCGTGGTCGGGCTTGCCGTGGTGGACGTGCTGCCCGTGGTCGGGCTTGCCACCGTGGTCCGGCCGGCCCGGCGCGTGGTCGTGCCCGCCGCCGTTACCGCCGGAGGTGTTCCCGGCCGTGTTGCCCACGGTGCTCCCGGAAGTGGAGTTCCCGGCGGTGTTGCCGGCCGTGTTCCCGGCGGTATTGCCCTCGGTGTTCCCGGACGTGGTGCCGGCGACGTTGCCCGAGGTTGCGCCGGGCGAGAGGATGGGGCCGCCCAGGAGGCCGCCGCTGGTCAGGCCGCCGCTGACGAGGCCGCCGCTGACGAGCCCCCCACTGGTGGTGCCGGTCGTCGTGCCGGTGGTGGTGGTGCCGGTCCCGCAAGTCGGCCGGGTGATCGTGTTGGTGATCATCGACACGATCCCGGACTCGGCCACAGCGCCGGCCAGCACCCGACCCTCGACCACCGCCCTGTTCTCCATGGTGATCGAGGTGTGGGCCATGAAGGTGCCCACGGAGAAGGAGTCGCTGCCGAAGCTGGCGGAACTTCCGATCTGCCAGAAGACATTGCATGCGTTGGCGCCGCCGGTGAATTCCATTCGGCTGCCGGATGCCAGCGTCAGTCCGGAGGGGACCTGGAACACCCAGACGGCGTCGGGGCCGCCGTTTAGCGTGAGAACACCCGAGTTCTTGACCACACCAGGGACGAACTTGTACAAGCCCGGGCCCAACCCCGTCGGGCCACCTGCGCCACTGAGCTCCGAGTTGAGGGTGCCATCGACGGGGCCCCGGGCCGCGGCGACGGTGTACGCATTCTGCAGTGCGGCATGGGCAGCGTTGGCCGGCCCGTCTGTCACGTGAACGGTCCCGTTGATCACATTGGCACACGGCGGAGATGCAGGAATCCCCGGCGGTGGGGGGTTACAGAACCCGGTAATCGATGTCCCTGGCGACACCCCAACGTCTCCGCTGATCAGGGAAGAACCGGTATTGGTGACCGCCTCGCCGCCCAACACCGCGAAGCTGTCGGCAGCACCAAGAGGAACGGGTGTTGTAATGGCACTTGCATGTGTCGGCACCATTACCACTGCGGCAGCAGCGATCAGCATCGTGACGATCGACGCGATCCAGGCGGGAATTGCGCGCCGTTGATACGCACCGGAGATGTTCTGCGTCATCGAGGGGACTACTCCTCTAGGGAGGTACGGTGAATATTTCTTGCTGTCCTTGTCGAGCTTCCGCGAGCTGGAACCTCTCCCACCTGAAGAACGCCGCAGATTTTCAACTTCTTGTCGGCGGCGCTCGAGAAAGAGGTTTTCTCCAGATTAACTGGCGAGGACCCATGGAGAGCGTTATTGCGCGTTGCATTCGGGTGACTTCGACGGACACAGTCACACCTTAATCGGAATATCACATGAAGCCGAGGATGCGACACCGCGCAATCCATACAATCGGAAGCCTCAGGTCGTAATCGCTTCGCCCGGACGTTTAGGGACCGCGTCCCAGATGACGCGATTCAAGCGCACCAGATATGGCGGGGAGCAGCGGGGAGCCATGCTGAAAGCAGCCAAGCCGGCCGAGCCCACAGCAGGGCTTTTCGCCCAGGTCAGCGCCCGAACCTACCCGCCAGACCCCACATGAGTGTCTAACTGTGTGACAACGCCAACGAGCAACGGCGGACGCCCGCGCACACCCACGGACCATCCCAGCAGCTCAGAGCCACACCACCCGTCCGGCAGTTCAGCAACTCCTGCCGACTCACGGCGCACTCACTTCCCGACACGACGGACGTAAGCGGCCGCGGCACCGATCGCGGGCCCGACCCGATCGCACCCGACTGCGGGGCTTGCGGGAGCGGCGGGTCCAGGATGACGCCCTGGCTGGTCTCGGGGATCAGGCCGTAGATCAGGACGCATGAGGCGTCGATGAATGCCAGAACGCTCACCGGCAGCGTGGCTGACTGTCGTCGGCTGAGGTTCGGAGGGGGCGTGTCGAAGGTCCCGGCCGTCAGCCGATCAGGCCGAAGCTGGGCCGTCCCTGGGCCGTCCGAGGTTGCTCAACAGCGGCCAATGACGACCAACGACGACGGCCAGGCGCACGAGCCCACCGCCCCTGAGCTGGAAGCAGCAGATCACCAAGATCCCGGGCAAGACCCAGGGCAAGAAGAAGTAGGCCGATGCCCTCAACCGTCAGTAGCGGTCACACCGAGCCTACGTGTCGAACAGCAGTCGAGGTAGGCGACCAAGGGGTCGATGTCGGCAGAGGTGCCGAAGGTGGCCAGGGCGACGCAGTATGCCTGCCCGGCGTAGGGCCCTTCACTGGCGAGCAGGAGTTCGCCGAGACCTTCCCGGAACTCTGTCCTGCCAGCAATGGCAACCGTACAGGTCCCTAGCCGGTGACGCGGTGGAAGGTCCATCGCTGGTTGGAGCTGCCGACGTCGCGGTACTGGATCAGAGCGGCGCCGTCGGCCGTGCTGCCCCCGCTGACGTCGAGCACCTTGCCGCTGTTGCGGTTGACCAGGACGAACTCGCCCCCGGTCTGCGGGCGCAGCTGCCACTGCTGGCTCGTCCGGCCGTCGGCGGTCATCTGCACGACCCGCGCGCCGTCCGCCAACGAAGACCCTGCCACGTCGAGGACTTTGCCGCTGCCGACGCACGTGATGGTGTGGTAGCCGTCCGCTGTGGACTGGAAGGCCCACTGCTGGTTCGGTTTGCCGGTGTCGGTCCACTGGATCACGGCGGCGCCGTCCGCGTTCGAGGCGCCGGAGACGTCGGCGACCTTGCCGCTGCGCACACTAACGCACTTGTATGCCCTGCGGGGTGCGACGGTGTACTGCACGGAGTCCACGTCGACGTAGCCGGTGCCGTTGGGGTTGTAGGTGTAGAGGCCGACCCGGTCACCGCGGTAACCGCCCCACGTGAGCTGGTAGGTGCCACCGAACGAGGTGAACGAGCTCCCGTCGAGGCTGTAGGAGAACTGGCTGACGCCGTTGACGTCCCATGAGGTGCGCAGCCACACGGCGTTCTGCGTGATCACCGGACCGTTGGTCACGGTGCCGCCGACGTTGTTCGCGATCGTGGTGGTGGTCCCGGACCGGCGGACACCCAACCCTGCGTAGGTCGCCGCGTAGTGGCACAGTCCTGCGTGCTGGCCGTCGGCGAGGCCGGCCAGTTCGAGGCGGACGGTCACCGTCGCGCCGCCCGCCGTGCGCAGCACGCGTTGGGTGAGGGTGTTCCCGGTCTTGGTCAGGTTGTCGGCCGCCAGCGGTGCGAACGCCTTCAGCCGCAGGTAGCCGGGGCGTTCGGTCAGCGACCAGTGGTCCGCGCGCGGCTGGTAGTACCACTCCCACTGCGGCTTGAGGCGGGTGTCGGTGAACAGGTCGCTGGTCACCACGGCGGGCAGCGCGTCGACCGGCGCACCGGGCGTGCCGCCGGCGGGCACCTGGCCCGTCCACACCATGTTGCCGATGCCGTCTGCGCCCACCGCGCCGATGATCGGCCAGCCGTCCACCCAGGTCACCGGCAGCAGGGACAGCACGCGCCCCTCCCAGTAGCCGCCGGTGCCGTGGTGGGTCACGAAGTACCAATCGCCGTTCGGAGCCTGCACCAGCCCGCCCTGGTTGGGCTCGCGGTCCACCGAGGCCTTGACGTGCTGCAGTTGCCGGGTCTCGAACGGGCCGTACAGGCTGGAACCGCGGTTCATCTTGAGCACCCGGCCCTCTGACTTCACCTCGCTGTACAGGTGGTAGTAGAGGCCGTTGATCTTGTACAGCTTGCTGGCCTCGCTGCCAGGCGACTGATGGATGACCGTGGACGGGCCGACCAGCGACTTCCCGTCCGCAGACAGCTTGAACAAGTGGATCTTGTAGCTGTCCGAGTAGTGCGTGGTGACCAGGTAGCCCTGGCCGTCGTCGTCCCAGAACGGGCACGGGTCGTCCCAGCCGGTGGTCCGCCACACCGCCGTCAGCGGATCCCACGGCCCGGCCGGCGACAGGGCCGACGTCATGAAGAAGCCCTCGTCGGGCGTGTTGAAGTACACCCAGTACCGCCCCGCGTGATAGCGGATCGCCCCGGCCCACACGCCACGGCCGAAGCGGTTCATCCGGTCCCAGTTCAGCTCCGGTCCGATCTGGGTGAGATCACCGACCGCGCCGCCGAGGGTCCGCCAGTTGACCAGGTCCTTCGAGTGCAGGACGGCCACGCCGGGCGAGTACCCGAACGTGCTGGTGATGCCGTAGTAGTCGGAGCCGACCCGGATGCAGTCCCAGTCGCTGAAGTCGCCCGGGAGGATCGGGTTGACGTAGGTGCCGTCGCCCTGGTCGCCCCACGTCCCAGCCGGGGGTGTGGCTGCCGCCGCCCTACTGGGTGGCAGCAGGCCCGGCAGCAGGAACGCTCCGGTGCCGACCGCGGCGAGCCGGCCGAGCTGTCGTCTGGTGATGTCCACGATTCCGTCCTTGGCGAGGAGGGGAGGTGACCCTGGTCCGGCGGAGAGCCTGCCAAACGAGAGCTGTAACTGGGGTAGTTGGGGTTAGTGACGTGCCGCCGATAGGCGGCCGTCTCATCGCGAGCACCGCGGTACGGACGAGGACGGCTCGGCACAGGCGTCTTGTTCGGGGGGCGAAACGCTGAAGGGGCATACGGGTTCCTTCCGGAGGCACGACAACGGAACACGGAAGATCGGTCTCCCGCAGCCGCCTCCGGGTGCCGCGGGGCCGGGCCTGACCAGCCCGGCCCCTGCAGCGGTACTCCCGTCGTGGCCACCGTGTGAGACGGGGCCCGGGCGCGGGCGGGGCTCGTCGTACGTCAACGGCTCCTCCGGCGACTCCACAACCCACGGCGCCTGGAAGTACATCACCATCACCGACTGAACCCGCGTCCGTCGCATCAGCTCGGCTTGAGGATGATCGCCTGGCCGCCCGCGGGAGCCATCGCCACGTCCAGCGTGGTGGCCGAGGTGACCGTCCGGGTGCTGACCACGACCGGTGTCTGGTAGGGGCTGGTGCCCGGGGTGCCGTCGGCGTAGACGGTCGCCGTGTATGTTCCGCCGCCCAGGAACGTCAGCGGGAGCGACAGGGTCCGGGACGTCTCGTTGGTCATCGCCCCGAGGTACCAGGTGTCGCCGTGGCGGCGGGCGACGGCGATGTACTGGCCGATCGATCCGGCGAGGGTGTGGCTCTCGTCCCAGGTGGTGGGGATGGCGTCGAACCACGGCAGTCCGGGCCAGTTGGCGGTGTTGGAGAACTTCGACGGAGAGTCGTACCAGTAGATGAAGTTGAGCGGCTGGTAGTAGACCGCCGCCATCGCCATCTGGTGGGCGTTGGTCGTCTGGTCGCGGGACTGGCCGTAGCAGATCGTGTAGTCCATCGGCCCGCCGACGTTGCGGGCGAAGGGCAGCGTGACGTTGTGGCTCGCGGTCGGGAAGTGCTCGTTGCCGCGGACGCCCTCCATGCTGATCCAGTTCGGGTAGGTGCGTTCGTAGCCGAACGGGCGGACGTCGTCGTGCGAGTCGACCAGCAGGTTGTACTTGGCCGCCGTCTTCACCCAGGCGGTGATCTGGTTCGTCATCGCCTGGGTGCCGTCGTTGATGAAGCCGAGCTTGACGCCCGCGACACCCCAGCTCTTGTAGAGGCTGAACAAGCTGTCGACGTTGGCCATCGCCATGGGGTTGATGTAGAGCAGCAGGCCGATGCCCTTGTCGGCGGCGTAGGAGAGGACCCTGGGCAGGTCGATCTCGGGGATGGACCTGGTGGCATCGGTGGTGCCGCGCTCGGGGCCGTACCATCCGGAGTCGTACTCGATGTACTGCAGGCCGCGGGCGACGGCGAAGTCGACGCCGGCCAGACCGGCGTCGGTCGTCAGCTGGCAGCGGAAGACCTTGCCCGGCTTGATCCAGGACGTGTCGGCCAGGGCGTTCGCCGGGGCCAGGTTGAGCACCAGCTCGGCGTTGTCGACCAGTTCGGCGTGGGTGGAGCCGGTGACCACCGCGCGCCAGGGGGTGGCGAACGGGGTGGTCACCGTGGAGGTCGTCTGCACCGGCCCGCTCCCGCGCGCGGTGTGCTCCATCAGATAGGTGGCCAGTGTGTTCGGCTGCCCGGACACCGAGCTCAGCATCAGGCGGGGGAAGTTGACCCGGGACGACTCGCAGATGCAGGCGATCAGCCCGCCGCTCGCGTACGTGGCGGTCAGCGGCAGGTCGGTCAGCGGGCCGGTGTCGGTGCCGGAGGTCCCGGTGGACGGGATCGAGCCCGGAGCGACCGGGTTGTACGCGTCCTCGTCCCGGGCGCTGTGGACGAGCGTGCTGTCGGGGAAGACGAACGTCGTCAGCTCGTCGGCGATGGTGGCGGTGCCCTTGTCGAGCAGCACGTACCGGAACGCGACGCCCGTCGGGTAGGCGCGGATCTGGATGCTGAAATTGATCAGCGAGGCGGTGTCCTGGAGGTTCCAGCGCATCTCCTGGTACCGGTCGCGGACGGTCGCGTTGCGGCCGTACACCGGAGTCCAGGTGTTGTCGACGGTCCAGTGCTGGTAGTTGGTGATCACCGTGCCTGCGGCGCCGAGCACCGTCCCGTCGCTCAGCTTGAGGCCGAGAGTCGAAGTGCCGGCCAGTGTCGCGCCTTTTCGCTTCGCCGACCAGCTGAGCGCGCCCGAAGTCAGCGACATCGTGATGGTGTTGCTGCCGTCGGGGGCCGTCGCGGTGACCGAGGTGTCGGCCGCCGCGGCCGTCCCGGCGGCGCCGGCACCCAGCGCCGCGGCTCCCACGGTGACGGCGGCGCCCTTGAGGAGCCCACGCCGCGAGAGCCCTCCCGGGGCGCCGGCCGACGGCTGTTCAGGTATGGCGTGGCTCGCTGAATCTGCCATGACTCGTACACCTCTCCGTTGCATGCATGTCGATTTGGGCACGGACGAACAAGGTTCAACGTTTCTGATCGCAGGCGCAGTTGGGCCCGCCCGGGAGTTCCGTCCTCGAGCTGGAGCCGCTCACAGCAGGAAAGTCAGGACAGGAATCCCTCCAGGACGAGGGTCGCCGCGCCGAGGCTGACCGGGTTGCGGTCGATGGGGCAGAGACTGATCTCGGTGCCTTCCCAGGGCTCGGCGAGTGCGTAGCGGGCGGCGGTCTCGCGTACATGCGGCAGGACGGCGCTTCCCAGACTGTCGGCGACCCAGCCGGTGAGCACGATGATCTGCGGGTTGCACAGGTTGATCAGGTTGGCGATGGCGATGCCGAGGTAGCGGCCGGTCGTGGCGATCACCTGCTGTGCGGCGGGGTCGCCGGCCGCGTGGGCGGTGGCCAGGGCGTTGATGGTCGCCGTCTGGTCGTCGGGGTGCAGGAGCGGGCTGTCCGGGTCGGTCTCCGCGAGGTGCTGCATGATGCCGGGTGCGCCCACGTAGGTCTCCACGCATCCGACGCATCCGCGGCGGCACTTGCGGCCGTCGATGACCAGGTTGGTGTGGCCCCATTCGCCTGCCGTGTTCGTGGCCCCGCGGTAGAGCGCCCCCTGGACGGCCAGGCCCGCGCCGACGCCGGTTCCCAGGGTGAGGACGGCGACGTCCTCGTGGCCGCGGGCGGCACCGAACCAGAGTTCGGCGACGGTGCTCGCACGCAACGGGTTGTCGAGGATGACCGGCACATCAGGGACCCGCTCGGTGAGCAGGGCCAGCAGTGGCACGTCGTTCCAGTTCCAGTTCGGGGCGAAGACGGAGGCCGTTCCGTCCGGCCTCACCTGGCCGGGAATGCTTACGCCGACCCCGAGAATCCTGCCGCGCTCCACCTGCGCTTGTGCGATCGCGTCGTCGATGCCGCGGACGATTCGGTCCACGACGTAGTCCGGCGAGTTGGAGTGCGGGTGCAGTTCGCACTCGGCTCTGGCCAGAACCCGCAGAGCGGGGTCGAAGACCTCGGCGTGGACGTAGGTCTCGGCGATGTCGACGCCGATGATCCGGGGGCCCTCGGGGTTGGGGGCGAGAAGGTTCCGCGGGCGTCCGCCGCCCGAGGCCTGCTGTCCGATCTCGGCCAGAAGCCCG
Organism: Streptomyces sp. NPDC050121; assembly: GCF_044460385.1. NCBI lineage: Bacteria > Bacillati > Actinomycetota > Actinomycetes > Kitasatosporales > Streptomycetaceae > Streptomyces > Streptomyces sp. NPDC050121. Next base: position 48,965 of record NZ_JBITJV010000015.1, read on the forward strand.
AACTCGTGCAACTCGTTGACGATGTCGGAGGCGGTGGCCACCGACAGACCCGTGGCCGCCGCGATGTCGCGCCTGACGACGGGCGCCGAGGCGATGAGATGCCGCATCACCGCGAAACGGTTGGTCCGGCGAATGTCCTGGTACGTCCGCTTCAACGACGTCGTCCTGTGCTCGGTGGGGCTGGGGCGCCTGATCGTATCCACGGGGTGCGCGCCGTTGGAACTGCCGTGCACAGACTTTTTCTGGCTTGTTGACGAAGGGGTGTAGCGCACATAACCTGCGTCTCGCTCCGCTCGCTGCAACCCCGTCAGCGGCAGGAATTCCCCCCTCCGATTGCACGCCCCCCCACCCTGCGGGCTTCGCGTCGCGCTCTCACCGGCCGCACTCCGCGGCCGTCCACAGCGTCATCACCCGCCATCGCGGCCCGTCCCCAAGGCCCGGTCCCACACCCGTACTTCACAGCAGAGGTGGCCATGTCCCCTGAACAGAACCCCAGCAGATCGTTCGGCCGCAGATCCTTCCTGCGCGCCTCCGGCACCGTGGCGGCGGCGGGATTCCTCGCCGCGTGCGGTGGGAACACCGGTCGCGGCGGCGGCTCCGGCGGCAAGGCGGCGATCAGCCAGTGGTACCACCAGTACGGCGAGGCGGGCACCCAGCAGGCGGCGCTGCGGTACGCGAAGGCGTACAGCAAGGCCGACGTGTCGGTGCAGTGGATCCCCGGTGACTACGCCTCCAAGCTCTCCAGCGGCCTGGTCTCCAGCAGTGGCCCCGACGTCTTCGAGTTCCACCCCGACGTCCAGATGGCCAAGTCCGGGCAGATCGTGCCCCTCGACGACATCATCGCGGACGTGAAGTCCGACTTCACGGACAAGGACCTGGCCGCCAACTCGGTTGACGGCAAGGTCTACGGCATCCGCATGATCGACGACCCGCAGTTCCTGTACTACCGCAAGAGCCTGCTGGAGAAGGCCGGCGTCCAGCCCCCGACCACCTTCGACGAGCTGATCGAGGTCTCCCGCAAGCTCGACAAGGGCGGGGTCAAAGGCCTGTACCTCGGCCTGAAGGGCGGCAGCGACATCCTGGCCAGTCCACTGGTCTGGGCCACCGGCAGTGAACTGCTGACCGCCGACCACAAGGTCGCCTTCGACACCCCGGCGACCGTCGAGGGCCTGAAGAAGATGCGCGAGCTCTACACCAGCAAGACGCTGCTGCTCGGCGCCCCCACCGACTGGTGGGACCCGTCGGCGTTCATCCAGGGCCTGACGGCGATGCAGTGGTGCGGCTTGTGGGCGATGCCCGGCATCCAGAAGGCACTGGGCGACGACTTCGGCATCATCCCCCTGCCCGGCATCGGCAGCGCCGGCCGCCCGGTGGTCTACAACGGCGGCTGGTCCACCTACGTGAGCGCCAAGGCCAAGGACGTCGACGCGGCCAAGGCGTTCGTGAAGTGGCTGTGGATCGAGCAGACGAAGCTCCAGGAGGACTGGTGCACGTCCTACGGCTTCCACATCCCCCCGCGCAAGAGCCTGGCGGCGAAGGCCACCAAGCTGCAGAGCGGCACCGCCGCCCAGGCGGTGAAGCTCTTCGGGACCAACGGGCACTACGACGACCCGTACTGGACCCAGGGCATGATGACGATCTCCCAGGACATGGTGAACAACGCCGTGGTCAGCGGGAAGAACCCCGAGTCCGAGGTGGCCAAGGCCCGCACCCGGGTCGAGGCCGAACTCAAGAAGATCGCCTGAGGGGCCCGGACAGGCATGACAACCACCACCACCGGTGGCGCCCGTCCGGGCGCCACCGCGCCACCCGGCCCCGCGACGAAGGCGAGACGTGACAGGCACGGGGTGCGAGGCAGCACCCGCACCTTCTGGCTCTTCGCGGGTCCCTTCCTGGCCGGTCTCCTGCTGTTCGTCTACGTGCCGGTCGGCTGGAGCTTCTACCTGAGCCTCTTCCAGGCCCAGAACACGGTCACCCCGACGAAGTTCGTCGGCCTGGGCAACTACGCGGACATCCTCACCGAAGGGCCGTTCACCGACAGCCTGTGGACCTTCACGCTCTTCGCGGTGATCGTCGTCCCGCTCACCTACGGCCTGGCTCTGGCGCTCGCGCTGCTCGTCCACCGCATCCGCGTCGCCCGTGCCTTCTTCCGTTCGGTGTTCTTCATACCCACCGCGTGTTCCTACGTAGTGGCCTCGATGGTGTGGAAGCTGTCGATCTTCAACGGGGTGCGCTTCGGTCTCGCCAATACCGTCCTGGGCTGGTTCGGGATCGAACCCATCGCCTGGATCGGCACCGTCTCCCCGCCCTGGTACTGGCTGGTGCTGGTCACCGTACGGCTCTGGCTCCAGCTGGGCTTCTACATGATCCTCTTCCTGGCCGCCCTCCAGCAGATCCCCAAGGAACTGTACGAAGCGGCCTGGACGGACGGCGCCCGGCCCGGCTGGCAGACCTTCCGGCACATCACCCTGCCGCAGCTGCGCACCACATCGGTCGCCGTGGTGCTCCTCCTGCTGATCGCGGCCTACCAGGCGTTCGACGAGTTCTACAACCTGCTGCCCAACACCCCCTACGCACGGCCGCCGTTGGTCTACCTCTACTACACGGCCCTCGGGCAGGGGCAGGACTTCGGCCACGGCAGCGCCGGAGCGCTGGTGCTGTCGGCACTCATCACGATGGTGACGCTGCTGCAGGGCAGGATCTTCGGCTTCGGAAAGGCGGACAGCTGATGGCCACCTCCTCCACCACCCAGGTCCACGGCCGTCCACGCGCAGTGAGCGGACGTGCCGGCAGCGTCGCCCTCTACACCGTCGCCGTCGTCGCGGCGCTGCTGTTCCTGGTCCCGTTCTATTTGCTGATCCGCAACAGCCTGGCCACCGACGCCGACCTCACCGGGGTGAACTGGAAGTTCTTCCCGACCACACTGCACTGGGAGAACATCTCCGAGCTGTTCAACGACCCTGCGGTTCCCATGGCGCACAGCATGTGGAACTCCCTCGTCGTCGGGGTGCTCGGCACCGCCGGGCAGCTGCTGGTCTGCTCCCTGGCCGGCTACGCGCTCGCCCGCGTCCCGTACCGGCACGCCAACAAGATCTTCTATGCGGTGCTGGCCACCCTCATGATCCCCAGCGCGGTCACCTTCGTGCCCAGCTTCGTCCTCGTGTCGTCACTGGGCTGGGTCTCCAGCCTGCAAGGGCTGATCGTGCCCGGCCTGTTCAGCGGTTTCACCGCCTTCCTCTTCCGGCAGTACTTCCTCGGCTTTCCCAAGGAACTGGAGGAGGCCGCCCGGATCGACGGTCTCGGCAGCTGGGGCACGTACTGGCGGATCGTCGTCCCCAACTCCACCGGCTTCTTCTCGGCGATCGCGGTGATCACCTTCATCACCAACTGGAACGCCTTCCTGTGGCCGCTGGTCATCGGCCAGGACCAGTCCAGCTGGACGGTGCAGGTGGCCCTGTCGACCTTCACCACCGCGCAGACCGTCAACATCCACGAGCTGTTCCTCGCCGCCACCGTGTCCATCCTGCCGCTGGTGCTCGTCTTCCTCTTCCTGCAGCGATACCTGGTCGAAGGCGTCGCCCACACCGGCATCAAGGGCTGACCGCAGAGCAGCCGGCGACCGTACAGAACGCCACCCTTCGCACCGATCCATTCCGGAGTGACTCATGCCCAACCCCGCCAGCCATCCGCCGCTCGCAGGGGCCATACATCTGGACCCCGGCTTCACCATCGGCGAGGTGAATCCGCGGCTGTTCGGATCGTTCGTCGAGCACCTCGGCCGCTGCGTCTACACCGGCGTCTTCGAACCGGACCACCCGAGCGCCGACGAGGACGGACTGCGCACCGACGTCCTGGACCTGATCCGTGAACTGGGCGTCACCATGGTCCGCTACCCGGGGGGCAACTTCGTCTCCGGCTACCGCTGGGAAGACGGAGTCGGCCCGGCGGAGCAGCGGCCCCGCCGGCTCGACGGCGCCTGGCGGACCGTCGAGACGAACCGGTTCGGGCTGAACGAGTTCATGCGCTTCGCGGCCAAGGCCGACCTCGAGCCGATGCAGGCCGTCAACCTCGGCACCCGCGGCCTGCAGGAGGCACTCGACCTCCTGGAGTACACCAACCACCCCGGCGGCACGGCCTTCTCCGAGCTGCGCCGCTCGCACGGCGTGGACAAGCCGCACGGCATCCGGCTGTGGTGCCTGGGCAACGAGATGGACGGCCCCTGGCAGCTCGGTCACAAGAGTGCCGACGAGTACGGCCGCCTCGCCGCCGTCACCGCCAAGGCCATGCGCGACGTCGACCCCGGTCTGGAGCTGGTCGCCTGCGGAAGCTCCAACCGCTCCATGCCGACCTTCGGCGCCTGGGAGGCGACGGTCCTGGAGCACACGTACGACCTCGTCGACTTCATCTCCTGCCACGCCTACTACGAGGAGAGCGACGGCGACGTCGACAGCTTCCTCGCCTCGGCCGCCGACATGGAGGCCTTCATCGACGGGGTGGTCGCCACCGCCGACCACATCGGGGCCAAGCGCCGCTCCGGCAAGCGGATCGACCTCTCCTTCGACGAGTGGAACGTCTGGTACCAGAGCCGGCCGGTCAACAACACCGACACCCCGGACTGGAGCGTGGCCCCGCGCCAGCTGGAGGACGTCTACACGGTCACCGACGCCGTCGTGGTCGGCAGCCTGCTGATCACCCTGCTGCGCCACTGCGACCGCGTCACCGCGGCCTGCCTCGCCCAGCTGGTGAACGTCATCGCCCCCATCATGACCGAGCCCGGCGGCCCCGCCTGGCGGCAGACCATCTTCCACCCCTTCGCCGACGCGGCCCGCCACGGCCGCGGCCAGGTGCTCCGGCTCGCCCTGGACAGCCCCGTCCACGACACCGCCCGCTACGGCGAGGTGCCCCTGCTGCACGCGACCGCCGTCCAGCAGGAGGACGGAACGCTCACCGTCTTCGCCGTCAACCGGGACACCACGAGGCCGCTCGAACTCACCGCCGACCTGCGGGCGTTCAACCCGGTGGCCGGGCAGGTGACGCACACCGCCCTGGCCGACCCCGACCGCCACGCGGCCAACACGCTCCAGCACCAGGACCGCGTGACGCCGAAGCCGGTGACCGGCACCGTCACGGACGGCGGACGGCTGAGCGCCCTGCTGCCACCGATGTCCTGGAACACCATCACCATCCCGCTCGCCCCCTGAGCGGCCCCAGGATCCCACCGCTCGACCTGCACCCCCCGCACCATCCCCGGACCTCAACGGAGAGGCGAGACCATGCCCGACATCACATCGCACCGCACACCGCCACCGCGCGCCCGATGGCGGACCACCCTCGCCACACTCCTGACCCTGCTCGGCGGCCTCGCCGCCCTGCTTGTACCCGCCACGCAGGCACAAGCGGCCTCGGTGACGTTCACGACGGGTGCCGACCGGACCGACCAGAACGGCAACACACTGCAGTTGCACGGCCTGGGCATCATCAAGGTGGGCAGCACCTGGTACGGCTTCGGCGAGGACAAGACCGGCAGGACCTCGGCGGACACGTCGTTCCAGGACATCCCTTGCTACACCTCGACCGACCTGGCGAACTGGACCTACCGGGGTCAGGCCCTGAGCCGGCAGGCCAGCGGTGACCTGGGCCCCAGCCGCATCGTGGAGCGGCCGAAGGTCATCTACAACAAGTCGACCAGCACGTACGTGATGTACATGCACATCGACAGCACCAACTACGCCGAGGCCAGAGTCGGCGTGGCCACCAGCAGCACCCCGTGCGGCCCCTACACCTACCGGGGAAGCTTCCGGCCGATGGGCAACCTCAGCCGTGACATCGGCCTGTTCCAGGACACCGACGGTACCGGCTATCTGCTGAGCGAGGACCGCAACAACGGCCTGCGCATCTACAAGCTGTCCGCCGACTACCTCTCCGTGGACAGCGCGGTGGCGGTGCTCGGCAGCGGTGGCAGCGTCGAGTCGCCCGCCATGGTGAAGATCGGCGGAATGTACTACGTCTTCGGCTCCCACCTGACCGGCTGGAGCCTGAACGACAACATCTACGCCACCGCCACGTCACTGAGCGGCCCGTGGTCGGCGTTCCGGAACTTCGCCGCCCCCGGCACCCGCACCTACGGCAGCCAGACGGCGAACATCATCACCGTCCAGGGCACCGCGGGCACCACGTACATCTACGCCGGTGACCGCTGGGACACCTCCAATCTGGGCGCGTCGAAGCTGATCTGGCTGCCGCTGACCATCCGGGGCACGACGGTGAACCTCGGCCAGTACCCGACCTGGTCCCTCGACGTGGACGCGGGCACCTGGACGGCAGGCAGCGGGATCCCGTCGGAGGGGGTCCACACCCTGAAGAACGTCAGCAGCTCCATGCTGATGGACGTGTCGAGCGGGTCCACGGCAAACGGCGCCAAGATCATCCAGTGGCCGTCCGCCGGCGGTACCAACCAGCAGTGGACCCTCACCCGGGTGGCGGACAACATCTACACGCTCAAGAGCGTCAAGAGCGGCCTGTGCCTGGACGTCCCGAACCAGTCGACCACCGCCGGCGTTCAGTTGCACCAGTGGACCTGCAACGGCGGGACGAACCAGCAGTGGGCCCTCGACCTGACCGGCAGCAACTACATGCTTGTGGGCATCGGCAGCGGCCTGAACATCGGCGTCGCGGGCTCGACCACCCAGGGAGCGGCGGTGGACCAGGAGCTCGGCGGCAGCGCGAGCGCCAACAGCGAGACCTGGACCTTCTCCTGACCGCGTGCCCCGGCGACCCCGACACCGAGCGGGCCGCCGGGGCACGTCCCATACGGGGGATCACCTCACGGGCCGGTGCGGACCGGGACGCTGTCCGCTCGTCCGCCAATGACTCCCCCCTACATCCCAACTCCCGCATTCCGCACAGCCCTCAGCAGACAAGGAGTTTACGTAATGGACCACTCCATGGATCGCAGGCGCTTCCTGACCGCTGCCGCACTGACCGCCGGAGCGGCCGCCCTCCCCGGCGGTTTCCTCTCGGGGAAGGCCGCGGCCGCCGTCCCGCCGCAGATCACCGTCCCCGACCGCGGCATCTACGACACCTCCCCCGCCTCCTCCTGGACCGACGGCTTCCTCACCGGCAACGGCGAGTACGGAGCCATCCTCCACGGGGCGGCCACACTGGAGAAGGTGGTCTTCAACTACCACCGACTGGTGCTGCCGAACGGCACCCGCACCGTGAAGCCACCCGTGATCTCCGGCCGCTTGGAGGGCGTACGCGACAAGGCACTTGCCGGGGACTACTCCGGCGCCAACAGCGACTTCGCCTCCGGGTGGTCACTGCGCTGGACGCAGACCTACCACCCCGCGTACGAACTGCGCATCGCCACCCCGGGCATGACCACGGTCAACGACTACGGCCGGGTCAACGACTTCCGCACCGGCGAGGTCAGCTCCAGCTGGACCGACCAGTACGGCACCTGGACCCGCAGGGCCTTCGTCTCCCGCGCCGACAACGTGATCGTCCACGAGCTGATCCCCGCGCCCGGCCGCACGGTCGACACCACCCTGAGCGTCAACACCGCGCTCGACGGGGTGCCGAGCAGCGTCGCTTTCACCACGCGCGCCACCACGAGCAACGGATCCGGCTACCTGAACCTGCGCGGTACCTACCCGTCCGGGCAGGGCGCCTTCGGCTACGAGGGAGTCACCCGGGTCGTGGCCATGGGATCGGGGGCCTCCGTCAGCGTCAGCGGCTCCACCATCGTGGTGGCGAGGGCGACCAGGGTGATCCTGCTGACCAAGCTGGACCGCTACGAATCCTCCACGGCCTGGAACTCTGAGCCACTGCACGCCCAGTTGGCCGCGCTCGGCACCGACTACACGACGCTGCGCTCCGCGCACACCGCCATCCACACCGAGCTCTACGACCGCTCCCGCCTCGACCTGAACGTCTCCGACGCAGACCGCAAGCTCTCCGTCAGCGAGCTGATAGCCCGCCAGAACGCGAACCGGAGCGTCATCGACCTCGCCCTGCTGGAGCGCCTCTACGACTCCGGCCGCTACCTCTTCATCAGCTCCAGCGGCATCCTGCCACCCCGGCTCACCGGCATCTGGACGGGTTCCTGGAACGGCGCCTGGGCCGACGACTTCACCACCGACGCCAACGTCAACCTCCAGGTCGCGGGCGGCAGCATCCTCGACACCACCGACGTCATGCAGGGCTACTTCAGCCTGATCCTCGACCAGCTCGACGACTGGCGCACCAACGCCACCAACCTCTACGGCGCCCGCGGCTTCCTGGCCCCGTCCCGCACCGACGGCGAGTACGGCCACATGCTCCACTTCAACAACGGCTCGTTCCCGGGCCACTGCTGGACCGGCGGCGCCGACTGGCTGCTCTATCCGATGCTGGAGTACTACGAGGTCACCGGCGACCAGGCCTTCCTGCGCGACAAACTCGGCCCCGCCCTGATGGAACTGGCCCTGTTCTACGAGGACTTCCTCACCCGCACCGACTCGGGCGGCAAGGCGGTCTTCGTGCCGTCCTTCTCCATGGAGAACTCGCCCGGCAACACCGGCGTGTGCCTGTCGATCAACGCCACCGGCGACATCATGGCCGGCAAGCACGCCCTGCAGGCCGCCATCGACGCAGCCAACACCCTCGGCGTCGAACAGGGCAGCGGCCAGGGAGTCGCCCGCTGGACCGCCCTGCTGCACAAGATCCCCGACTACCGCGTCAACGGCGACGGCGCGCTCGCCGAATGGTCCTGGCCCACCCTGACCGACCGCTACAACCACCGGCACATCCAGCACCTGTACGGCGCCTGGCCGCTGCACGAGATCAACCCCGAGGAGGAGCCCTCGCTCGTCCGCCCGGCGCTCAAGGCCCTCGAGAAGCGCGGCGACCAGAACATCTCCGCCCACGGCAGCCTCCACCGCGCCCTGGCCGGCGCCCGGCTGAAGGACGGCGGCAAGGTCTACGACAACCTGAAGAAGATCATCGGCAACAACATGGTCTTCAGGTCGCTGATGACCTCCCACAACCCGAACCTCGACATCTACAACGCCGACGCCGCCCACGCCCTCCCCGGCGTACTCGCCGAGTCCCTGATCTACTCCCGCCCCGGCGTCCTGGAGATCCTGCCGGCCCTGCCCGACCAACTGGCCAAGGGCTCCATCACCGGCGTACGGGCACGCGGCCGCATCCGTGTCCACACCTTCAGCTGGGACTTGTCCGCCCGCACCGCCACCCTGTCCGTCACCTCCGCCGTCAACCAGGACGTCACCCTCATCAGCCGCCGCGGCATGACATCGGTGACCACGTCGGCGACCGTGGCCTCCTCTCCCCTGGGCACCCACGCGCGCAAGGTCACGCTGGCCGCCGGGCAGCGCACGGACATCACCGTCTCCCTGCTCAGCGGCTGGTTCCGGCTGGTCAACCGGCGCAGCGGCAAGGCCCTGGACGTCTCCGGCGCCAGCACTGCCGACGGCGGGAAGATCATTCAGTACACCTCGTCGGGCGCCGTCAACCAGCAGTGGCGGTTCCTGCCCAACGCCGACGGCTCCTTCCGCCTCGCCGCCCGCCACAGCGGCAAGGTCCTCGACAGCCCCGGCGGCTCCGCCCAGGGCAGCCAGCTCGTCCAGTGGCAGGACACGGGCGGCGACAACCAGCGGTGGAAGCTCGTCGACGCGGGCGGCGCCTACTACCGGCTCGTCAACGTCGACAACGGCTGGTGCGCGGACGTCGCAGACGGCTCCACGGCCGACAACGCCCGCGTCATCCAGTGGCCCGCCGGTACCGGCACCAACCAGCAGTGGCAGCTCGACGCCCTGTGACGGAACGGTGCGGTGCGGAATTCCCCGGCCGCACCGAGGCCCATCGCACGCCCTCGGTCCGGGCGCGGAGGGCGTCCTCGGCCGAGGGCGAGCACCGCAACCTCGCAGTGGCGACGACCCTCCGGACCAGCCCGAGAGACGATGGGGTCCGCAGGGCGCAAGCGTCGCGTGCGCGTATGGCACGGCTGCTGGTGGCGTCCGTGCCCACAGCGAGCCCGTAAGAACGGGCAGACACGGTCGACAGCGGCGCGGTCCGGGGCGGGGGTTCGGTGTGACCTACGTACGCAAAGCCGCAGTTCACGCCGAGAGCGGGGTGGCGCTCTTGCCGGCATGCCGTCGCTCAGACGTCGAGGACGATCCGGGAGCCGCGCACGCGAGAGACGCATGGGTAGATGACGTCGTGACGGTCGCGTTCGTCGGGCCGCAGCACGTGGTCGCGGTGGTCCGGGACGCCGCCGAGCACACGGGTCTCGCAGCTGCCGCACACCCCGTTCTCGCAGGAGAAGTCCAGGCTCGGATCGATGTCCTGCAGCGCCGACAGCAGGCTTTGGTCGGCCGGCACCCGCACCACCCGGCCCGACCTCCGCAGTTCGGCCTCGAACGGTGCGCTGAGGGCCGCACCGGCGCGAGTGCCCGCCGTGAACCGCTCCACATGGAGCCTGCCCTGCGGGCAGGCGGTGGGCATCAGTGCCTCGACCGCGTCGAGCATCGCCTCCGGGCCGCAGCAGTAGACCGCGGTCCCGGGGGGCGCCGCGCGCAGGATCGCCTCCAGGTCGGGCCGCCGCTTGCAATGGCGCCCTTCCGGCCGGCGCTCGCTTGCAGGACCAAAATTATGTGGCTCTTCGCGGCAACCTTTTCGGCCTCTGGGACCACTCAGTGTTGTCCGGCCAAGTGGTCCGGTCAGATGCAACGGCTGAGAGAGAGCACAGGCGTGTCCCTGGAACGAGAGCACAGACATGTCCCCGGCCCACCCACGTCATCGGTGGCGTCCGGCGTCGGCGGCCACCGTGCCGACGGCGGCGCGCGCGGTGGCCGCCCGAAGCATCGTGGCCGTCGGTTGCTCGCGCGACGGGGTCTCTGGGGGGGTCTCGCCATGGTGGTCGTTGCCGGCTCGGCTGTCGTGGTCAGCCAGGCTTCGGCGCAGCAAAAAACCCTGGATCTGAAGAAATGGTACGTGCTGGTCAACCGCAACAGCGGCAAGGTGCTGGACGACCGCGCCTTCGCCAAGAACGACGGTGCGGCGGTGGTGCAGTGGCCGCGCCACGGCGGGGCCAACCAGCAGTGGCAGTTCATCGACGCGGGTGACGGGTACTACCGGCTGAAGAACCGGAACTCCGGCAAGGTGCTGGACGACCTCGGCTGGTCGAAGACCGCCGGCTCCGCCATCGTGCAGTGGAAAGACCTGAACAGCACCAACCAGCAGTTCAAACTGGCCAAGTCGTCGAACGGCTACGTGCGATTGGTCAATCGCTTCAGTGGCATGGCTGTCGGTGTCCGCAACGCCGCCAAGGCCAACGGGGGCGGCGTCGTCCAGAACCGCGACCGGGGCGGCGCCGATCAGCAGTGGCAACTCGTCCCGGCCGGGAGTGTCGGCAGCTCCGGTACACCCACCGCGCCGGGCGGCGGCGTTCCCGCAAGCCCGACTCCGAGCGACACGCGACCGTCGTCTTCGTCTTCGCCTTCGTCGCCCGCGGCCGGTGGCGGCAGCTCGACGAAACGCTTCATGGGCAGTGGCACGGTGCTCATCGGCGGCTCGATGTCCGACGCCTCGGCGGCCGCCGCGCCGTTCGACGTGCGGTACGCCTATGTGCACAGCCAGCCCGCGCCCTCGTCGGACTACTACACGGCCTCGCGCTGCCACGACGACTGGTCGGGCTGGTGGGGCTGCTGGAACGGCAGCACCACGGCGCCCGGCACGTACGTGACCTGGCGGGACAGCGTGGCGGCCCAGGCGACGTACAAGGGCAGCCCGCGCCCGCAGAAGATGCTCTGGACCTGGTACTCGCTGCGCGACCTCGGGGATGCGGCAGGCCAGGGCGACGGTCCGGGCGAGGTCAAGGCCATCAACCGGCTTGACCTGCTCACCCGGTACCTGAACGACTACCGTTTCTTCCTCCAGAAGATCGGCAAGTCGCACGACGCGATCGACCTTGAGCCCGACTTCTGGGGCTACGTCCGGTCGCTCGGCAATCCGCACCAGGTTCCCGCACAGGTCTCGGGCGCGAATCCGACGGATTGCGGATCGCAGGAGAACAGCGCCGCCGGACTCGCCCAGTGCCTGATCTCGATGGCGCACAAGTACGCGCCGAACACCGCCGTGGGGATGCACCTTTCCTGCTTCGACTGGGAGACCAACACACAGGCTTGCGTCAAGGACTACGCGAGCCTCGGGGCGCAGAACGCCGACTTCCTGGCCACCGACGTGTCGGACCGCGACGCAGGCTGGTACGCACAGCCGGCCCACGGCAGCCGTGACAGCTTCTGGACCGACCAGAAGGCCGCCGCCGCGCTGAAGTTCTACAAGACGATGGCCGAGTCCGTGGGCAAGCCGGTGGTCCTGTGGCAGATCCCCGTGGGCAACATGGCGCAGAACAACACCCTCAACCATTTCAAGGACGACAAGGTGGACTGGTTCTTCGGGCACATGGACCAGGTGGCGAACGCCCATGTCGCCGGCCTGTTCTTCGGTCCAGGGCAGCAGGAACAGACCACGGTCGAGTCCGACGGCGGAAACCTGATCCGCAAGGCGATCGCTTATCACAACTCGGGCGGTACAGCGCTCAAGTAGGCGAAGCCGACCAATGCGCCCCCATCTCTTCGATGGGGGCGCATTTCGTCGCCTTCGTCGGGCTGAGGACTTCTCCGGTCGGCACCGGCAGGGGTCGACGGTCATCGTCTGGTCGGGGTTGTCGCGCACCGCTCATGACCGTCGTGTACGACGAGCCGAAGTGGAGCGCGATGCCGCCATCGCCAAGTTGCGCGAGCTGAGGCGGCAGATGACCAGCGTTCACCCGGACTCCTTCCCCGCGGCGCATCCGCCCGCCCTCTGACCGACCGGGAGTGGGAGGTCCTGCTCCTGCTCGCCACCGGCGAACGGAACCAGTGGTTCGCCCGCCGCCTCGACATCACCGAGCGCACGGTGCGGGCGCACACCGTCGGCATCGTGCGCGTGTCCGCGCCGTAAGGACCCCGCGCGCCGCGGCTCAGGTGCGGCGGGCCTCGTGCTCCGACTTCGCCCGGACCGTGTCGATGACCGCTTGGACGGCCGTCACGAAGTTCTGGGGGTCGTCCAGGCCCACGAACCGTGGTGCGACCCGCGCGATGTTGGGGTACTTGTCGGGCGGCAGCGTGAGGTAGTCGGTCTTCCAGGCGTGCAGATCGGCGTCCCGGAGCTCCGGGGACAGCGTGGCCAGGCTCGCGTCCATGGCGCTGTAGGCCAGCACCAGGTCGGCGAAGACCCGGTAGTAGCGGGCGGCTTCGGTGTCGTCGAGACCGGCACGGCGCATGCAGTCCAGTTTGCGCTCCACGGACCGGAACTCGTTCTCCCGCCGGGCGGTGCGCGCGGCGGCCAGGGCCCCGACCCGGGGATGGCGGAGAAACGCCTCGTGGGTGTGGATCGCGATCTGCATGAGGTCGTGGGCCCAGTCGTCCGTGGGCGGTGGGGTGTTGGCCAGGGCCTCCTCGTGCAGGGCGTCGATGAGTGCAAGCAGAAGTTCGTCCTTGTTGCGGAAGTGCCGGTAGATCGCCGTCGGATGGGCGGACAGCTCACGGCCGAGGGCCAGGAACGTCAGCTTCTCCATACCGGAGGAGTCCGCGACCCGGAACGCCGCCTGGACGATCAGCTCCTGGCTCAGGGTGCCTCGCGGCAGCCGGCTTCGGCTCGCCCTCTTGGTCGTCCTGGCACTGCTGTCGGTCATGCTTCCTTCCCCACGTCGATCGCTCCCATGATCGCGCACCCGGTCATGGCGTCAGCCGGCCACCGCCGAACCGTCCGCGCGCGGATCGGTGGCCGCCGCCAGGTGCGGTCGGCCGTCCCCGGCAACTCGCCGGACCAACTGGCCGTGGCCCACCCCGTCGTCGTTCGCGCCGAGCGAGCGGACGGTGAAGCCCGCCCCCTCGATCGCGTGGACGCCGGCGGCAGGGACGTCCCGCTCGGTGCTGACGACGCCCGCGCCGGTCGTCACTCCCGCCTCCATGGCGCCAAGGACCCAGCGTGGCACCGACACGGCGTGTTCGGGAGAGGAGCCGGCGGCCAGGTGCAGGGCCATGTGGGTGTGCACCTGGGGTTGCGCGCGTCCACCCATGGCGCCGTGCGCGCCGACGAGTTCGCCCCCTTCGCGGACCAGGACCGGCATGAGCGTGTGCAGCGGCCGCTTCCCGCCGGCCAGATGGTTGGGCGAGGCGGGGTCGAGGGAGAACGAGGCGCCCCGGTTGTGCAGGACGATCCCGGTGCCGGGGTCGAGCAGCGCGGCGCCGAAGCTGTGGAAGACGCTCTGGATCAGGGAGACCCAGGTGCCGTCCGCGTCGGCCACCACCACCGCGACGGTGTCACCGGTCGCCTTGCGCTGTGCGAGCAGGTCGACCGCCGTGTCGGCCATGGCGTGCTCGGCGATGTGCCGCGCGTACGCGTCGGACAGCAGGTGGTCGACGGGGGCGCTGCTCCACTCCGGGTCGGCGCAGTGGCGGTCACGGTCACCGGCGGTCCAGGCGAGGACGGAGGCGACCACGCCGGCGTCGCGGCCCAGCGGGTCGAGCGGCCCGCGGACGGTGCGGGCCACGTCGAGCGCCTTGAGGCCCTGGAGGAAGTAGAGGCCCTGCGAGTTCGCACCGGCCGACAGGTACTCGACACCGTCGTACTCCGCGGCGAGCGCCGGCGAGAGCTCCACGGTGTGCGCGGCGAAATCCTCCTCCGTCATTGCGGATCCCCCTGCTGCGAGCAGCTTCACCAGGCTCGCGCCCACCTCTCCGCCGTACATCGCCGCGGGGCCTTCCGAGGCGATCAGGGCCAGGGAACGGGCGAGGTGGGGCTGGCGCAGCGTCTGTCCGGCCGCGAGGACCTCGCCGTCTGCGAAGAACACGCCGCGCATACCGGGATCCCGCGCCAGGTTGTCACTCTCCCGTACGAGATCGTGGGCCAGTCCGGGGGCCACGGGCACCCCTTCACGGGCGGCGGCCTCGGCGGGCGCGAGGGCGGAGGCGAGCGGACGGGCGCCCCAGTTCTCGGCCAGGGCGCTCCATCCGGCGACCGTGCCGGGAACCGTCACCGGCAGGGCGCCGAGGACCGGCATCATGTCGTGCGCCGCCGTCAGCGACGCCACGTCGACCGCGCGGGGGGACCGGCCGCTGGCGTTGACGAAGCGGACGTCGCCGTCCCGGGTACCCACCAGTGCCAGCAGATCGCCGCCGACAGAGCACTGGTTGGGATACACCACCGTCAGCATGGCGGCGGCGGCGAGCGCCGCGTCGACCGCGTTGCCGCCACTGCGCAGTACCTCGGCGGCCACGTCGCTCGCCGCGGCGTGGGGCGTCGCGACGGCCCATTCCCCGCCCCTCGCGGCGAGCGGACGTTCGGTGAGTGCGGACATCGTTCCCTTTCCGAGTGCGCCGACGGCCGCCTGCGGTGCGGCCTCTTTAACTGCCGTGTTACATCGGGCTTCTTGACAGTCCGAGAGCGACGGGCCTAGCTTCCCTGCCATAGTCAGCGTTATCGACTATGACACTGACTAAATCGCCGCGCAACAGCGCGAACTCTCAAAGGGGTTCGGAAATGGCCTGGTCGCTCTCCTTCTCCCGTCGATCGGTGTCCGTACTGAGCGGTGCCACCGCCGCAGCCATTGCCCTCACTGGATGTGCCGGCAGTTCCGGCGGCACCGACGCCGCCCCGAAGGCGGCGTCGGTCAAGGTGCCCGCGGGAGCGCTCGTGAAGGACGGTCAGATCACCTACTGTGCGGACATCAGCGCGCCGCCGCTGACGTACTACGACGTCGCGCAGAAGCCGGTGGGCGCCGAGATCGAACTCGGGGACGCGCTGGCCGCCGAGCTCGGGGTCCGGGCGAACTGGGCCAACACCAGCTTCAACGGGATCATCCCGGCGCTGCAGGCCAAGCAGTGCGACGCGATCATCACCCAGCTCTACATCAAGCCGGAGCGGGAGAAGGTCGTCGACTTCGTCCCGTACATGTACGCCTCCAACACCCTCGTCGTGGCCGCGAAGAACGCCGACGCCATCAAGAGCGCGGACGACCTGTGCGGCAAGAAGGCGGCCGGGCAGACGGGCACCACCATCGTCCAGTACCTCACCGACCAGTCCGAGAAGTGCACGGCGGCCGGGAAGCCGAAGATCGACATCCGGCAGTTCACCAAGGACAGCGACGCCCTCCAGCAACTGCGCATCGGACTGGTGGACGCCTACGGCACGACGCTGGAGACCGCCGCGTATGTGCTGAAGCAGCAGCCGGACATCTTCAAGCTCGTCGGCGAACCGTTCAACCGCATCAAGGTGGGCGCCGCGACCCGCAAGGACGACAAGGCCCTGCACGACGCGCTCACCCAGGCGCTGGCCGCGGTACGCAAGAACGGCGCGTACGACACGATCCTCAAGAAGTGGAACCTGACCGGCGACGACATCGCCAACTGATTCCCGGGCAGGCACGCAGAGAGAAGACCACGTGACCCACGCAACCGTGCTCGCCGACGCAGGGCAGTCGTCCGGCTTCGACTGGCCGTTCTTCTGGCACTACCTGTTCTCGCCGTCCGAAATGTTCCTCGACGGACTCTGGCGCACCGTCTACATCTCGGTCATCGCCCAACTGCTCGGCGTGCTCCTCGGGTTCGGCGTCGCCCTGGCCCAGCGCAGCCGTTTCGCCCCGCTGCGCTGGGGCGGCGGGGCCTATGTCTGGCTGATCCGCGGCACGCCTCTGCTGGTCCAGCTCGTCCTCGTCTACAACGGCCTCGCCGCGGCGGGCGTCTACCGCTTCGCCGACGTCCAGGTCGGCGGGCTCGTGCTCCTCGGCGTCGTACAGGCGGCCACGCTGACGCTCGCCCTGAACGAGGCCGCCTATATGGCCGAGATCTTCCGCGCGGCCCTCGGCGCCATCGATCCCGGGCAGGCGGAGGCGGCGCAGGCGCTGGGCATGACCCCCGCGATGACCATGCGGGTCGTGCTGCTGCCGCAGGCGATCCGGATCATCGTTCCGCCGCTGGGCAACGAGTTCAACCTGATGATGAAGTCGACCTCCCTGCTGTCGGTCATCGGCCTGCAGGAGATGTTCCTGACCGCGCAGTCGATCAACTCGGCGACCTTCAAGACCTTCGAGATCTTCCTCGTCGTCGCCTGCTACTACCTCGCGCTGACGACGGTGTGGTCGTTCGTCCAGCGGTTCATCGAGCGCAGACTCGCGGATCCCGGACAGGTGATCGCCGCACCCTCGCTGCGCGAGCGGCTCACCGGTGGCGGCCTCGGCCGCACCACCGGCCGCGAGGACGCCACGCTCGTAGGCAAGGAGGCCCACTGACATGGAACCGATCACGAGGCAGGACGGGGAACAAGAGGGTCACGGGGCCGGGGCGCCCGCCGGGCCGGCTGACGCATCGGCGGTGATGTCGGCACGCGGGGTGGTCAAGCGCTTCGGCGACGTCCGGGTGCTGAACGGTATCTCCATGGACGTGCGGGCCCGCGAGGTCGTGGTCATGATGGGGCCGTCCGGCTCCGGCAAGACCACATTCCTCCGATGCCTCAACCACCTCGAACGCATCGACGAGGGCGAGATCCTCATCCACGGCCGTCCTGTCGGCTACCGGCCGCTGGCGTCCGGTTCCGATCGGTCGGTGGGGAAACGGCCGGTGGAGGAGCGGCCGAAGGTGGTGGCCGAGCGCCGCCGCAACATCGGTTTCGTCTTCCAGCGCTTCAACCTCTTTCCCCATCTGACCGCGCTCGACAACGTGGCCGTCGCGCCGGCGAAGGTCCTCGGCATGCCGAAGGCCGAGGCCAGGGAGCAGGCACAGGAGCTCCTGGCGAGGGTGGGCCTCGGGCACAAGGCGTCGTCGCGGCCGTCGGCCCTGTCCGGCGGCCAGCAGCAGCGCGTCGCCATCGCCCGCGCCCTCGCCATGAAGCCGGAGTTGATGCTCTTCGACGAACCCACGAGCGCCCTCGATCCCGAGATGGTCGGCGAGGTCATCGCCGTGATGAATGAACTCGTCGACGACGGCATGACGATGATCGTCGTCACGCATGAGATGGGTTTCGCCCGCTCGGCCGCGGACCGGCTGGTGATGTTCGACCAAGGGGCCGTTCTGGAGGAAGGCCCCCCTGAGAAGCTCATGACCGACCCCGCCCACGAACGCACACGCGCCTTCCTGCGCCGTGTCAACGAGGGCGACTGAGCAAGCGCGGCGCGGACACCGGTCCTCGGGTCGCATCCCATCTCGAAGGCGAGAGTGCAGGCTGGGACGTGCTTTCGCCTTCCCCTCCGTCAAGGAGGGCGTCGACTCGCCGCGATGGAGGCGCCCGCCGCGGGAGTTCCGCCGGTGGTACGCGATCTGCCCGTACTGCGCGAGGTGTTCGACAGCGCCGCCCGTTTCGCAACCACCCACCAGGACCTGGCCGCTGGGCTCGGTGCCGCGGTCACCGACGACATGCTCGCGCGGCAGGCGTGGGGCCCCGCCGACTCGCCGCTCGCCACACCCGAGCCACCGCCGCGAGCGCCGTCCGGCGTTCTACGGCTCTCGGCTGGGACGCCCCGAAGATCCCAGGCAGGACCTTACCGGGAGTTTGCGCACGCGTCCGCAACGTCACCTCAGCATCTGATCTCCGCGCGCGGCAGCCCAACTGAGAGCGCGAGTTCGATTCTCGCCACCCGCTCCAACACGAACCCCCAGGTCATGGACCCGGGGGTTGTTTGTTGTCTAGACCAACGGGCGGGGCACGCACCACATCCGGGGAGCCCGCCACCCCACCCGGCCCGGCTCACGCCAGGTGTAACGCCAGGTGTAACGACAGGCGACAGAAGTGACACCGGGGTGCCCAGAAATACCCCCCGGGGTACTCGTGTTACGGTGATACACATACCCCCGGGGGTAATTCACGTGGGAAGGGACAACTCCGTGTTCTTCATCGACACCATCGAGCTCGACGGTCTCGGCAACCGCCACTACCTGGCCGGCGGCAAGCAGGCGGCTGTGGCCGTGGACCCGCCGCGCGACTTCGACCAGGTTCTGGCTGCGGCCGCCCGGCGCGGGGTGCGGATCTCGCACGTGGTGGAGACCCACATCCACAACGACTACGTCACCGGCGGGCTGGAGCTGGCGCGTGTGACGGGCGCCGCCTATCTGGTGCCGGCCGGCGCGCGCGTGTCGTTCGCCCGGGTGCCGGTGGCCGACGGCGACACGGTCACCGTCGACTCCGGCCTGGACCTGCGAGCCGTGGCCACCCCGGGTCACACCCCGCACCACACCTCGTACGTGCTGCAGGAGAACGGTGTGCCGGCGGCCGCGTTCACCGGTGGTTCGCTGCTGATCGGCACGGTGGGCCGACCGGACCTGGTCGAGCCGCGACTGACCGAGGAGCTGGCCCGTGCTCAGCACGCCTCCGCGCACCGGCTGGCGGACGAACTGCCCGACGAGACGTCCGTGCTGCCCACCCACGGCTTCGGCAGCTTCTGCTCCTCGACGCAGGCCGAGGGGGACGCCACCACCATCGGCAAGGAGAAGAGCGTCAACGCGGCGCTGACCCAGGACGTGGACTCCTTCGTCACCCGGCTGCTGGCCGACCTCGACGACGTGCCCGCCTACTACGCGCACATGGGTCCGGCCAACGCCGGCGGCCCGGCTCCGGTGGACCTGACTCCCCCAGCTGTTGCGGACGCCGAGGAGATCGCCGGCCGCCTCGCGGCCGGCGAGTGGGTGGTCGACCTGCGTAGCCGTATCGCGTTCGCCGAGGGCCATGTCGCCGGTTCGTTCAACTTCGAGGCCGACGGCAAGATCGCCACCTACCTGGCCTGGATGATCCCGTGGGGCAAGCCGGTGACCCTGCTCGCCGAGTCCCCCGAGCAACTGGCCGCCGCCCAGCGCGAACTCGTCCGGGTCGGCATCGACCGGCCCGCCGCCGCCGCGACCGGCACGCCCGAGGGGTGGGTGGCCGAGGGCGGCTCCCTGGCCTCCTTCCCCCGGTCCACGTTCGCCGGCCTGGCCGAGCACGGCACCGACGGCATCGTCGTCCTGGACGTACGGCGCGACGCCGAGCGCGCAGGCGGCCACATCGAGGGCTCCGTGCACATCCCCGTCCACCAGCTGCACAAGCGGCTGGGCGAGGTGCCGCCCGGCACCGTCTGGGTGCATTGCGCAGGCGGGATGCGGGCCGGTATCGCCGCCTCGCTGCTGGACGCCGCCGGACGGGACGTGGTGGCCGTTGACGACGGATTCGACGCCGCCGCCGACGCCGGACTGACCGTCGGCACCGGCTGACGGCCTGCCCTACCCCCTTCGAACCCCTTGAGAGGATTGTGATGTCTCTCTTCCGATACGGCGGGGACCGCGTCACCGTGGACGACGCCCGCCGACGCACCCACGGCACCGATGCCCCGGCCGTGCTGCTGGACGTGCGCGAACAGGGTGAGTGGGACGCCGGTCACGCTCCCGGTGCCCTCCACGCGCCGTTGTCCCGCCTGGCGGCGGGCGGGACACTGCCCGTCGCCGCCCAGGGACGGCCGCTGGTGGTGATCTGTCGCAGCGGGAACCGCTCTCAGCAGGCCGCCGAGCTGCTGGCCGCGCGCGGCGCCGAGGCTGTGGACGTCAAGGGCGGCATGCAGGCGTGGGCCTTGGCCGGTCACCCGGTCGTCGACGAACGCGGAGACAACGGCTCGATAGCATGACGGCCCTGATCCTCGCGCTCGTCGCCGGCGCCGTCATCGGACTGGCCCTGGGCGGACTCGGCGGAGGCGGCAGCGTCCTCGCCGTGCCCGCCCTGATCTACCTGCTCCACTTCACCCCGGCCCAAGCGACGACGGCCAGCCTGATCATCGTCACCCTCACCTCGGTCACGGCGCTCGTCGGGCATGCCCGGGACGGCAATGTGGCCTGGTCTGCCGGGCTACTGTTCGCCGCGGCCGGCATTGTGCCCGCGATGCTTGCCGGGGCCGCCGCCGGCCACCTGCCCCAGAGGATGCTCACCGTCGCTTTCGCCGTCATCGCGGCACTCGCCGCGCTGCGCATGCTCCGGCCCGCCCCCACTGAGCCGTCCGGCACGGTCAACGCTGGCAAGGCAGGCGCCGCCGGGGCCGGCCTCGGCGCGGTGACCGGATTCCTGGGCGTGGGCGGCGGCTTCCTCGCCGTCCCGGCCCTGGTGAGCGTGCTGAGTCTGCCCATGCGCCGGGCCGTCGGCAGCAGCCTCCTGGTCATCACGATCAATTCCCTGGCCGCGCTCGGCGCCCGGGCCGGCACGGGGATGCACCTGGACTGGACGGTCATCGCACCGTTCACCGCGGCGGCCATCCTGGGCGCCTGGGACGGCAAACGCCTGTCGAAGAAGATCAAGGGACATACCCTTCAGCGCCTCTTCGCCTACGTGCTGCTCGCCGTCGCGGCCTTCATGCTCATGGACGCGATCGCATGACCATGTCCGTAGCTCGGACGGGTGGACGGGAAAGCGTCAGGCCAGCGAGAGGAAGAGCTTCTCCAGCCGGGCACGCATCTGTTCACGGTCCTCACCGGACCCGTCACCACTGCCGTCCGCGAGGCACCGCTGGAGACCGGTGGCGATGACGGCGAATCCGGCCCGGTCAAGCGCGCGGGATGCGGCGGCGAGCTGGGTGACGACCTCCTCGCAGTCGCGACCCTCCTCGATCATCCGGATCACTCCGGATATCTGACCCTGCGCCCGACGCAGCCGGTTCAGCACCGACCGCAGCTCCGCACCCGCCAGATCAAGTTCCACGACCGCTCCTCACAGACACCCCACGGGAACAAGCGCTCCCGTACCCGGGGCACCCTCGACTCACAAGGATGACATTCGCCATGACCGCCTCCACCGCCCTCGACCCCGGCCAGGCCCGCAGTCGCCTGCAGGAACTCACCGTCATCGACGTCCGCACCCCCGGCGAGTACGCCGGCGGCCACGTACCCGGCGCTCTGAACATCCCTCTGGACCAGCTCGACCGGGCACTGCCGGACATCCGCACAGCCGCCCAGCGCGGCGAGGTTCTCGTCGTCTGCGCCTCCGGCGCCCGCTCCGAGAACGCGTGCCGAATCCTCGCGGACGAAGGCATCCACACCGCCACGCTCGTCGGCGGCACCGGAGCCTGGGCCGCCCAGGGCCATGACCTGCACCGGCCCGAGGGAAGCACGAAGGCGACCTGGGGCATGGAACGACAGGTCCGCCTCACCGCCGGCTCGGTCGTCCTGCTGGGCCTGGCGCTGGGCGAGTTCGTCCACCCAGCCTTCCGGCTGCTGTCCGCCGGCATCGCCGGGGGGCTGGTCTTCTCCGCCGTGACCAACACCTGCGGCATGGCCGCCATGCTCGCCAAGCTCCCGTACAACCGGCCCCGCAAGGCCGACCTCGAGGCGACGCTGGCACGCCTGCGCGCCAACTGAGCCCGGGACCGCGCTTCGCGCACGCCTCGGGAAGGTGAGGTCGTGCACCTGTGGGAAGTGCCGCTCGGCAGGGGGCCGGCCGCATGGTGCGGCGTCGGCGAGCGGGTGGACGCGCTAGTCGGAGAACGAGAAGTACAGGGTTCGACCATAGTCGCCCGTCGCCGTGGCGGGGCCGCCGCTGGGGCCGAGCGAGGCCGGTGGATCGAACTTGGTGCCGATCGCCGGGATGGCGTCGAGGAAGGAGAGGTCGCCCTGCGGGAAGGGCGGCGCGGTGTGGCGTGGGTCGGGTCCGAACCGGGGGGTGAAGAGGCGCACGTAGAGGTTGTCGTCCTCGCCGACCACGGTGAGTCGTCCGGCGGCGGTGTGCAGGGACGCCCAGCGGACGCCCGCGTGGTAGCCCTTGAACTCCGGGTACACCCAGCCGTCGGCACCCGTCGCGGTGTCGTTGTACTGCTTCGTCCAGATGTCCGTCGCGACACCGCGCAGCCGGTTCTTCCACACCCTGTGGGGTCCGTGGCCGAGCCAGGTCACGCCGGTCACCCCCGATTCGGGGTGGTCGAAGCCGACGCCGAAGAGATCGTGCTCGCCGGTGAGGTGGTAGCGGTAGTCCAACTGCAGCCAGCCGCTGGGGTGCAGACGCCAGCGGACGTGGCGCAGGACGCCGGAGTACTCGGCCTGCACCGTGTAACCGTTGCCGTCGGGCCCGTGCGTCAGGCGGGTGAGGTCGGCCGTTCCGGTGGTGGGCAGCGGGCCGCGGGACAGCGCGAAGTCCCTCCCCCGGTGGGTGACGCCGGCCAGCAGGCCCGTCGTGGCGTCGAGCGTGACCGTGGTGTGGCGGGATGCGAGGGTGAGCGTGTTGTCGGTGAGGGAGCCGCGTACGGCTGGTCCGGGGCCCGTCCGTACCAGCCGCCGGGCCTGGTCGGCGGCTGACGCGATGGTCCATGTCCAGCGGTGGATCTCACGGCCGTCGGCATCGGTGACGGTGAGCGCCAGGGCGTCGGCGCGTCGCCAACCGGACGGCAGGGGCAGGCGCAGCACTCCTTGTGCACCGGGCTCGATGTCCGGCGCGGAGGCGGTGCCCTGGGCGCGCACGGTGTGGCCGTTCCGCCGCTGCGACGGGGTGCGGAAGTCCAGGAGCCGCCAAGTGAAACGACAGGTACGGGTGTTGGTGAAGGCGTAGTGGTTGGCGAGGCCGATCCGCCCGTCGAAGTCGTCCGGCAGGCCGGAGGCGAACCGCTCGGGCTCGGCGAGTTGTACGGGAGACCAGATGTCCTTGATCGTGTAGAAGCTGGCCTCCTTCTCGCGGAAGGGGCCGAGGATGCCGTCGGGTGCGGCGTTGCCCGCCACATCGACGGTACCGCCGAGGTCGTCCCGCACGATGCCCTCGTCGATCAGTGACCACAGGAAGCCTCCGGCGGACAGCCGTTCACGGCCCATCAGCTTCCAGTAGTCGTCGAGGCCCGCGCCGGCGCCGCCGTCGTAGAGGCCGTGGAGGAACTCGGTGGGCATGAAGACGTCGCCGCGTTCCTGGAGGATGCGGCGCGTGCTGTCGTACGTCTCGTAGTGGTCGGTGTTGATGCCGCCGAAGTTCGCCCAGGGGTGGAGGACGGTGCGCTGCTGGGGGTCGTGGCGGGCGTAGTCGCCGTCGAGGGCGGTGTTCCAGCCGCCTTCGTTTCCGTTGTCCCAGAACAGGATCGACGGGTGGTTGACGTCACGGGTGACCATCTCGGCGACGAGGGGCCTGCCTGCCGCTTCGTCGTAGGACTTCTGCCAGCCGGCGAGTTCGTCGAGCACGTACAGCCCGAGTTCGTCGGCGAGGTCGAGGAAGTGCGTGTCCGGCGGGTAGTGGGACATCCGGACCGCGTTCATGTTCATCTCCCGCATCAGGAGGATGTCCGTGCGGCTGATGCGGGCGCTGGTCGCCCGGCCTGACGTGGGCCAGATGGTGTGCCGGTTGGCTCCTTTGAGGAGGATCTTGACGCCGTTGACGTACACGCCGTCGCCGGGGCGCACCTCGACGGTGCGGAAGCCGAACCTCTCGTCGACGCGGTGGACGGTGCGGTCGTCGCCGACGCGGAGCGCGACCTCGACGCGGTAGAGGTGCGGGGTCTCCGCCGTCCACTGCCGGGGGGAGTCGACAGCGGTCCTGAGGGTCACCGTCGTGTCGCCGGGAGCGACGGCCGCGGTGAACGGGGCGCCGACCGGGCGCCCGGAGAGGTCGGTGACCTGCGCGACGAGACGGTCGGCGGTACCGGTACCGGACAGGTGGGCGTCGATCCGCAGTGTGCCGTCGGCGCGGGCGTCGACGGCGATGCGTTCGATGTGCTGGAGCGGGAACGCCTCGAGGTGGACGGGACGGTAGATGCCGCCGAAGTTCCAGTAGTCCCCAAGGCGTTCGGCCCGGTTGACGGAATCGTCGGTGGATTCCTTGCTGACGGTCACCTCCAGGAGGTTGTCCTGCCCCGGACGCAGCTTTCCGGTCACCTCGTGACGGAACCGGTAGAACCCGCCGCGGTGGACGGGCCCGGCCGACCCGCCGTTGATCCACGCCTCGGTGTCGGTCATGGACCCTTCGAAGACGAGGAAGACGCGTCTGTCACGCCAGTGGGCGGGGGGCGTGAAGGTGTGCCGGTAGTGGCCTTTCTCGTCCGGGACCAGATTCCACCCGTAGTTGTAGGTGCCGTATCCCTGGAACTCCCAGTTGGACGGAACCGGGATGCTGCCCCAACCGCCGCTGCGCCGCCCGCTGGTGCACAGGAAGTCCCAGTCGACCGGGTGGTCGGCGTCCTCTCCGGAGAGATACAGGCGCTCGGTGCGCGCGGAGGCGTCCGCTGCGTCGGCCGTCCCGGCGGCCCGGGCCGCGCCCGCGGGGATGCCTCCGGCGACGGCCGCGCCCACGGCGCCGAGGATCAGAACGCCACGACGTGACAAGTGCATGAGATCTCCAGGCTTGGGTGGACCATCGGGGAGGGCGCGACGGGGACGTGCGGGTAGTCGGCGGGCCCGGTCGACACACGGTTGTCGAAGCGCTTCCGCGGTACAACGCCGCAGATCAGAGCGAACTTGGGGGAGCGACGCCGACATTAGGAGTCGAATGAATCGAACACAAGAGGGCAGCAGAAGCTACAGGTGGCCTTGCGGTCGGTGAGGAACAGCGGGCCGCGGGTACGGCGGGCGATGAGCCGGGGCAGGAGCTGGGCGGTGCCGGACTGCCAGTGAATCCACTCCGTCGCCCCGCCCTTGGCGGTGATCTTCCCGCGCTTGTCCTGCGGGTACAGGTCTTCGACGTTCAGGCACAGCACCTCATCGGCCCGTGCGGCGGACTCGTAGAGCATCTTCCACTGCGTCTTCTCGCGGATCCCGACGTCAAGGCGCCACAGGGCGGCGATGGTGTCGGCGTCCATCTCGTCCGCCCGCGCCGCCGCCAGCTCGGCCAGGGCCTCCGGCAGCACCGGGTCGTCGATCGCTGTGACGGGGAAGACGGGCGGCTTGGCGCCCCGGCGGGCCGGACCGGTCGGCGCCGCCTCGCCGGCGAACATCCATCCCCACGTCGTCAGCGAGATCCGGTAGATCCGCGCAGAGGACTTCGCGATCCCGGCGCCGGTGAGGTACCGCTCGACCGCCGCGGTGTACGTGGCCGGAGGAGCGGACAGGGGCACTACCCGGGCGCGCGGGACACGTAGCGCGCCCCCGACCCGAGTTCGGTCACTGGTTCGATCGCCATGCCCGCCCGCCCATCTGGGTCTGCCGCAGTAAATCCGGTATTTACTGCGGTAGTTCTTCCGGTTTCCGCTGGGCGGCTGCGGTGAGCTGGGCGGCCAGATTCTTGAGCGCCTGCCGTAGTTCGTCGGGATGGTGGATGGTGAAGGGCCATTCCAGGGAGGCGAGCATGTGGGCCATGCCGTCCAGCCGTTCTGCCCGTGCGTGCATGAGAACGCCGGTGGGCTGGGCGGTGAGGGTCACCGCTGAGCGAGGCAGTCGGCGGGCGATCTCATCGAGGGGGCCCTGGATCGTCACCTCGACCTGCCAGCGGTAGGGCCCCTGGGCGAGGGTCGAGGTCAGATGGGCGACGGGGTCGAAGCCGTCGGGTGCGGTGAAGCTGTGGGCTCGGGGGGCGACGGAGGCGATGCGGTCGATACGGAAGGTGCGCAGGCTGCCGCGGAGGTGGTCGTGGCCGACGACGTACCAGCGGCCGGTGTGGAAGACCACGCCGTAGGGGTCGATGTCGCGTTCGGTGTGTTCCTGGCACCAGGACTGGTGGCTGATGGCGACGGTCGTGTGGGCGCGGGAGGCCTGGGCCAGTGCCAGCAGGACTCCGGTTCCGGGTGCCTGACCGATCACGGCGTTGGCGGTGAACGACAGGGTCTCCCGCATGGCGGCGAGCGGTTCGCGCAGGGCGTGCGGAAGCACCCGCTCGATCTTGGCCAGGGCACCGGCACTGGCCGGTGCCGCGGTGCCCATGCCCAGACGCTCTGCCGCGAGCAGGCCAAGGACGACGGCGAGAGCCTCGTCGTTGGTGAGGACCAGAGGGGGCATCCGGTAACCGCGGGCCAGCCGGTAGCCGCCGTAGCGGCCGCGTTCGGCCTCCACGGGGATGCCCAGCTCCCGCAGGTGCGCGGTGTACCGGCGCACCGTGCGCACGTCGGTGTCCAGCCGGTCGGCCAGCTCCACACCGGTGAGCCGGGCGTTGGACTGGAGGAGTTCCAGCAGGGTCAGCACACGGGTCAGGGGATGCGACATGGATCACTCGGCATTTCAGGGCGGATTCTGTCCTGTATCGACTTTACGCTCCCCGCAGCACCTCACTTCAGGGAGATCACATGGCCACCTTCGTACTCGTTCCCGGCGCCTGGCTCGGAGCGTGGGCCTGGGAAGACACCGCCCGCGCTCTGCAGGAGCGCGGCCACACGGCGCTGCCGCTGACCCTGACCGGCCTGGCCGAACACGCCGACCAGGCCGGACCCCGGACAGACCTGAACACGCACATCGCGGACATCACCGGCTTCATTGAGCGGAACGGTCGGCGCGACGTCACGCTGGTCGCCCACAGCTACGCGGCTGCCCCGGTAACCGGGGCAGCCGGACGTCTCGGCAACCGCCTGGAGCGCGTGATCTACGTGGACAGCGCTCCGTTCGCCACAGGCATGTGCATGCTCGACCTCATGCCACCGCAGGCAGCGGACCAGCTGCGCCAGCAGGTCGACGCTTCCGGCGACGGGTGGCGGCTACCGATGCCGCCCTTTGAGGTCCTGGGCTTGTCCAGCAGCCTCGACGGGCTCGATGAGGGCCGGCGGAACGCTCTGCGCACGCGTGCCACCCCTCAGCCGTTCGGCACTTTCACCCAGCGTCTCGCCGGCCCGGCCGAGCCCGGCCCCGGTGTGGACCGTGTCCTGATCGCGTGCCGTGACTTCACGGGGCTGCTGGAAGCCGGGGTGCCGATGCTGGCCTACCTGAACCAGCCGCCGTGGCGGCGCTTCGACCTGCCCACCGGGCACTGGCCGATGCTGTCCGCGCCCGCCGAACTCGCCCGTGTCCTCGACAAAGCCGTCTCCTGACCGCGCTGGCCGAGAGGCACAGCCCGATGCCTGACCACGAGAGCATCCGCCGGCTGCGGGCCCACGCTCAGGCCCTGGCCGGCGGAGCATGCCAGGCCTCTGCCGTGACGGTCGTCCGACGGGTCTTCGCCATCCAGGCCCAGGACGCCACGGCCGCCGACCTGGGCATCCGGGTACGCGGCCGGGACATCACCGCCCGGGCCGAGCTGACCGAGCGCCTTACCACCCTCGGTATTCCGCCGGACGGGCAGGCGCCGTTCTACCTGATCCGCCACGCGGCGCTCACCGGCATCCTCTGCCATGGTCCGCAGCGCGCCGGTGAGGCCACGCATGTGCTGCTCGACGACTGGCTGCCCTCCACCGGCCGCTTCCGGTGGGAGGGCGACGATGCTCTCGCCGAGCTGGCCCGCCGGTACCTGGCCGCGCACGAAGGTCTCCACGATTCGAGGGGATTGACAACTTGGGCCGCGACACGGGCCCGGCAGACCGCAGCCCCTCGATGCCGACGTCGTGCCAGGCCCGGCGCCAGCGCTGCACCGAGCGCACACTCACCCGTCAGTCCTTGGCGACCTCGACGTTGGCACCCGCAGTGAATCGAGGTTTCGGCTCGGCAGGAGGACGGCGGCGTGGTTGTGCCGGATGAGATGGTGCTCGCCGAACTACTCGGGCGCCTCTGCGCTTCCTGGCCAGGTGAGACGCCTGGCGAAGTGGGCTCCCGCTGTCAGGACCATGAACACCGCAGTGCAGCCGCCGAGCACCATGACCGCGGATGGGGAGGTGCGGTCCAGGACCATCCCCCCTAGAAGCGCGCCGATGGAGATCGTGGCTTGGAAGGAAGCCGTGAACAGCACCGATGCCGCTTCGGGGACAGACGGCGCCGCCTTGGAAAACCAGGTCTGCGATGCGACCGGCACTGCGCCGTAGCCGACGCCCCACACGATCAGCAGGGCAACAGCACCAGCCTCCCAGCGGCCCACCATGGGAAGCAGAAGAGTCGCCGCTGCAATGAGTCCGGCCGCAAGTCCGAAGACAGTCCGCGGATACTGTGCCACCCGGGCACCCCCGAGAAAGTTGCCGAGGATACCGGCAGCGCCGTAGATCAACAGGAACGTGGTGATCAGGCCGTCGCCGGCATGGGTGACCCGTTCCAGGAACGGCGTCACATAGGTGTAGGTCCCGAAGTGGGCGAGCACGATCAGGAACGTCAGCAGGAGCGCGAAGCGGGTGTTGCTGCTGTGCAACATGCCCCTGAGATCGCTCAGTTGGGTGGCCTGGACGGGAGGTAACGGGGGCGCGACCAGGAGCAGCATGATCAGCACCCCGACCGTCAGCGCACCCATGACCGCGAATGCGATACGCCACCCGGCGAGATCCCCGAGGAGGGTGCCGGTCGGTACTCCGAGGACGGATCCCAACGGGACAGCGGAGAAGATCACGGCGGTAGCCCTGCTGACCGAGGTCGGCGGCACCAACCGTTCGGCCAGCCCAGCGCCTATCGACCAGAACCCGCCGATCGTGATCCCCACCATGACCCTGGAGACCAGCACGAGCCAGTAGTCGGGTGCCGCAGCGGCAAGGAAATTCGCCAGGGCCAGCAGGAGCATGAAGACGCATAGCATCAGGCGACGGTCGATGTGTGCCGTGGCCACAGTGACCAGAGGAGCAGAGACCGCCGCGAGAAAACCCGGCATGGTCATCATCAGCCCGGCCACACCATCTGAGATGGTGAAACTGGAGCCGATCGAGGTCAGCAGGCCGATAGGCAGGATCTCAGTGGTGACAATGGCGAAGATTCCCAGCATCACCGAGACCACGGCCAGCCAGCCGATCAGCGGCGATGGGGTCGGCAGAGCTGCGCCGTCGACTGGGTTGGTAGTGGTGGGGGACATGAGCTCCGTCCTGTGATGGGCAGTGCGTTGGCGAACAGCTCAGCAGGCGGTGTCCCCGGTCGGCTGGCAGAACTACGACAGCACCCTCGCGCCCCGCGGTTGATGTCGCATTCTTGCCAGGACAATGGCACTTGCGACGGCACGATGCCGCGGGCGCGGACCTGGTCGCGGTAGGGCCTGTCCGGCGGATCAGGTCGCAGGAAAGCAGCGACGCCTGATCAACGCAGGTGAGCGGGGAATGGTGCGTCCACCTGCAAGACGGAGGAGGGCGTCGACGCGATGGGGGTCCCCCCGCTCGAGCGCAGCCGAGAGTGGGGGAGGGCGTGCCATCCCCCGCGTCTGCGGCATGATCCGCCGGACAGGCCCTGGATGTCGTGGTCGTAGCCGTGGTCGGCAAACAGCGAGTCCGGCTTGCGGCGGGGACGGCCGGTCCGGCCGCGGACCGGCGGGATCGCGTCCAGCAGCGGCAGCGACCGAGTGACGTCGTTGCGGTTGCCGTCGGTCAGCAGGACCGCGAGCGGCGTGCCGTGCCCGTCGGTGATCAGGTGGTGTTTCGAGCCGGCCCGGCCTCGGTCGACCGGCGACGGGCCGGTGTGCTGCCCCCTTTTAGCGCTCTGACGTGGGAGGAGTCGACCACGCAGCGAGACCGGTCCAGCCGTGAGGATCCCGCACCATACTTCCCGGTCCGGCAACGGCTTGCGGCCGGGACAGCGGAACCTGCGCTCACGCTGCGGCGGGAGCGGCTCCAGGCAGTCCCACAGTTCATCCGCCACGATTCACGGCGACGTCCCCATGCCGCACCGAACGCTCAACTGCCGCCCCGGACACGGCGACCAGAAGCGATCCACCTCATTGTGTCAGCCGTTGTCATCGCCGATTGAGGTACTGATCGAGGGTGGCCAGGATGTCGTTGACGGCGCCGAAGGTGATCACGGCGGTTGTTCCGCCCGCGATCTCGCCGCGCAGGGTGGAGAGGGCGTCACGCGCTTGTGTGGCCAGTGATTCGTTTTGGAGCACGATCGCTGTGTGTGCGTTGACGGCCCAGAGCGAGTCGTACAGGTGGTCAGCGGGGGGTGTGGGCAGGGTGGCGGCCGCGTGGCGGGCCGCTTCGAGGTTGCCGCCGGCAAGGTGGAGGAGGGGCTGGGCCCAGGGACGGTAGGGGCCCCAGTCGAGGTCGGGGTCGGTTGGCGCGGGACGTTGGTGGCGCATGCGGAGTGAGAGGAGCGCGAGCGGGAAGATGCCGGCTTCCACCCCGGGCATGCCGGCGCCGGCGAGGTCGGTGGCTACGGTGCGATAGGCGTGAGCGACTTCGGCGGGGTCGTTCGATCGTTCTGCCAGCTGCATGCTCCGGAAAGCGGCGGTGAGAATGTGAACGAGCGGGGCCTCGTGGATGGTGGCGAGTCGTTCGGCCGCTACGACGTGGCGCTGAGCGGTCTCAGTGTCGCCACGCGCCGCGTAAACCTGGATCTTGATCAGGTGGCCGAGGATCTCGAACATCGGGAGATCGTGTCGCGTGGAGAGATCGATGAGCTCGTCGGCGATCACGTCGCGTTCGCTGGTGCGCCCGGGGTGCTGGAAGGACTGCACGAATCTGGCGTTGAGCGCGAGGACCAGCACGTTGGGATCGTGCAGGTCGCGGGCGATTTGTTCGGCTTCGGTCGCCGCCTCGGCGGCCCAGCGGTCGCGGGTCCCGCGATGCTCGAGCCCGATGGTGGCGAGCAGACGTGCGCGAAGCGCGGGTGGAGCCCCTGGTCCAAGGCGGTGCAGAGTGCGTCGGGTGGTCGCGACGAGCGCCTCGCACTGTCCGGGATCGTCGGCGCGCGTCCAGATGGTGGGGACGTCGTAGGCCGCGATCACGCGGGCGGTCAGGCCGGGGTCTCCGGTCCGTTCCGCTTCCGCGGCTGCCGCGGCGCGTTGCTCTTGGGCAAGTACCAGGTTGGTGCCGCCGGTGACTGCGGCGGCCTTGGCGACGGTGCTCATCGAGCGCAGCCGGGTGTAGGTCCCCGTCGCTTCTGTGCGCGTGAGCAGGCGCAGCCGGTCCTCGTCCCGGGGCGTGGGTGTGAGGTGCGGAGCGCGCCGGAGGATGTCACGTTCGAGATGGTCGAGGCTGTCCACCGATTCCAGCCCGAACTGATCCAGCAGCCTGGCTCGCGCGTCACGCAGCGAGGCCAGCGCATCGACCTGGCGGCCGCCTTGGTAGAGAGCATGGGAGAGCAGGACCCCGGCATGCTCCCGCCATGGGTGTGCCGTTGCCAGCACCTCCAGCTCCGGGACGAGAGACGCGCCACGTCCGAGGTCGAGCACCGCCCGGGCGCGCAGCTCGACGGCTTGACGATGAAGTTCTGTCATCCGGGCGCGCTCTGCCATCAGCCAGGGCGAGGCGTCGAGGTCTGCGTACGGTTCACCCTGCCACCACGAGAGGGCTTCGCTCAGCACACCGGCAACCTGGCCGCTGGGTTGGTCGCGCACGGCTCGAAGGGTGTCCTCGAAGCGGTGGGCGTCGACGTGTGCCCGTGGAATCCGCAGGGCGTATCCGGTACCGACGGTCTCGATGGCGTGCGACCGGGTTCGCGGAAGTCGATCAGGTTCAAGGGCGCGTCGCAGCTCGGCGACGAAGGTGCGGACCGTCCCGGCCGCTGTGGGCGGGGGGTCCTCCCAGAGATCGTCGACGAGCACCTGAAGCGGGAGGGCCCGGCCGCCGGCAGCGACCAGCCGCCCCAGAAGCTCGCGGCGGCGCTGGCTGCCAACCGCTACCGGGCGGCCCTCGGTATCCGTGACCTCGATCGGCCCGAGCACCTTGACGAGGATCTCCATGTCCTCATTGTCGACGGTTTCGGGCTGCCGCTGCTGATCCACTGCTAACCCAGCTCTCCGATCCTCCTCTCGCTCATGCCTTCGCGGGTAGCGGCAGCAGCTCACGAGTACGGGAGAAGGAGACGATCACGATGGACATCACCATTGAGGGGTTCGAGACCAGGTCGATCGGTGTGGCCGACGGCGTTGAACTGAACGCGGCGGTCGGTGGAGCAGGACCGGCCCTCGTGCTGCTCCACGGCTTTCCCCAGACCCACCTGATGTGGCGGCATGTCGCTCCCGTCCTGGCCGAGCGCCACACCGTGGTCTGCCCAGATCTTCGCGGCTACGGCGCCAGCAGCAAGCCGGAAGCGGTCGCTGAGGACACCTACTCGAAGCGGACGATGGCCGCGGACATCGTCGGCCTGGCCGACGCACTCGCGTTCGACCGGTTCGCGCTGGTCGGGCACGACCGCGGCGCGCATGTTGCTTTCCGGGCCGGCCTGGATCACCCGAATCGGATCAGCCACCTGGGACTCCTGGACATCGTTCCCACTCTGGACACCTGGAACGTCCTCCACGGGGCCAGCGCGGCGGTGGCCTTCCACCTGTATCTGATGGCCCAGCCGCCCGGTCTGCCCGAGCAGATGATCGCCGGCAGCGCCGACGCGTTCTTCGGCCACTTCCTCGATATCTGGTCCATGAGCTCCGACGCGATCCCGACGGACGTACGCGCGGAGTACCTTCGTGCATGCCGGGACGCGGTTCCCTCGATCGTCGCGGACTATCGCGCAACCGCGACGGTCGACATCGAGCATGACCAGGCCGACCTCGACGCGGGCAACAGGCTCACCATGCCGGTGACTGTCGTCCAGCAGGACTGGGGCCGGCAGTTGGGGTTCGACGCCACCGCGATCTGGCGGCCATGGGCCGGCGACCTTCAGCACTTCACCACCCAGGCGGGCCACTTCATGGCCGAGGAGGCTCCGGAGGATGTCGCGACGCTGATCCTGAACCTGGTGAAGCGGTGATCGCCACGGACGGGCCGATGCCGGTAGAAACTCGCACACACAGACCCGATGGTGCCGCAAACTTCGCGGACCCTCGGGTGGCGAGCGTGATGCGCGCGGCAGCGCACGTCCGCACGTACCGCTGACACCTGTGGTCGCCGTCAGCCACACCGTCCTGGTCATGTGTCAGGCAGGCCCTGGGCAAGAAGTCGGCGCAGCGCAGTGGGTGTGTGTCCGAGGTGGTCGCGCACGGTGCGAGTGAGGTGTGCCTGGTCGGCGAAGCCGAGGTCGGCGGCGAGTGCGCCGAGGCGGTTTTCGCCGACCTCCAGCCGGTCGAGTGCGCGGGTGACGCGAACCCGGTTGCGGTATCGCGTCAGTGAGACACCGAGTTGCCGGGTGAACGCCCGGCTCAGCCGATACGGCGACACGTCGAGGTGCGCGGCGAGCGGAAGCAGTCCGGTCGCGGACGAATGGGCGTCGCGGATCAGGTCACGTGCCGCGGCGACGAGCGCCCGGTCGCCGGGGCTGGCAGCTGCGTCGGCCGGGGCCGGCGCCTCGATGACCTGGTCAACGATGTGGCGGATCAGGCCGGTCAACCGTTCCGCGCCGGCATAGTCGACGTCCGGGGTCCGGGTGGTGGCCAGCAGCCGCCGGTGGGCGAGGTCGAGCCGTGCGTCGACGTACACGGTCGACGTGGTGAGCCAGGGGGTGTCGCCGGCCAGGGTGCGCCACAGGGCTGGGGTGAGGCTGATCGAGGTGCACACGTCGCCGCCGGCGGGATGGGCGAAGTGCTCCTCCTCACTGGGCATACCGACGTAGCCGACGGTCGGGTCGACATCCGTGTCGACGCCTCGGACCCGTCTGCGGAACCGTCCCTGTCGCACGAGCACGACCTGCACGTGCCGGTGCGACTCCACCGCCGACCAGTTCGTGTGGTCATTGCGGCAGGTCGCCGCCGTGACAGCGAACTCCGGCCGGGTGATGAGGTCGACAAACGAGAGCACCGGACCAGGGTAGGCGGAGGGTCTGACACTCCCGCAAGAATCTTCAAGACGGACCGGGTGCAGCGAGGCAGGCTCTGTGGCGACACACCTGAGACGAAGGAGTCGACACCATGTCCCCGTTGGCCCAGCTCGCCACCGTCATCATCGACTGCGCCACTCCTGGCCCGCTCGCCGAGTTCTACCGACCGCTGACCGGTTGGGAAGTGACCTACAGCGACGCGGACTGCGTCTGTCTGGGCGACGGCGGGCCGATCCAGCTCGGTTTCCAACGTGTCGAGGGCTACCAGCCGCCGAGCTGGCCCAGCCCGGCGAAGCAGGCCCATCTCGACTTCAAGGTCACCGACGTCGAACGAACGGTCAAAGAGCTCGTCGCGCTCGGCGCAACCCGGCCCGAGTTCCAGCCGGGCGGCGACGAGTGGGTGGTGCTCGCCGACCCCGAGGGGCACCTGTTCTGCCTGGCCGCAGCCGACTGACAGCCCCAAGAGATCAATCCAAAAACGCCGATTCACGAGCAGGAGCAATGGCTTCCATCAGCAAGGAAATCACGATCGCATGCAGTGCCGACGACGTGTGGGCGGTCATCGGTGACTTCGCCGCGGGACCGTCGCGTATGGCACCCGGTTTCGTAGCGGACACCCGCGTCGAGACCGACACCAGGGTCGTCACGTTCATCGACGGCACTGTGGCAAGGGAGCGCTTCATCGCTTCCGACCACGAAAACCGCCGGATCGTCTACGCCGTCGTTGGGGACAGCATGCAGCCGGCCCACGACAACGCGTCCATGCAAGTACTCGCCGACGGTGAGGATCACTGCCGGCTCATCTGGATCCACGATGTGCTGCCCGACGACCTCGCCCCCGCCATCGACGCGTCGATGACCCATGGTGGCGCGGTCATCAAACGAACTTTCGAGGAGCGTCACAGTCAGCAGGCCGCGGCCTCCTGATTCGGTGGATCCCGTCGCCAGTACGGCTCACCGGTTCAGGCCGCCGGGACGCGGGGCGAGCCAGGCTCAAGAGTGACCATCCCGACGATCGCCACCGCCGTACGGTCCTCAACGGCGAACGCCCCGGGTGTCCCAGGAAGAGGGCGGCGCCGGAACGCGATCTTCTCCTCGGGCTCCAGCCACGCCCTTCGGGAAGACCATCCGCAGGGTTCCGATCGATACCGGTGGCCGCTCCTGGTCGAGCACCGAGTGCTGGCTTACCAGTAGATGGGGGTTGGCCGAGGCAGGCCAGCGGCGGTGCCGGTGGGCGAGCCGGTCGGTGGCGATGCCGGATGTGCTTCGGCCCGACCTGGCCCGTCTCCTGGCCCCGCTCACCGCGCACGAGGCCCCTGCCGTGCTGAGCCCGCACCCCGGCGACACCGCCTGGCTCCGGCAGACGGCACTCCAACGACTACGCCGAGCTGCTCGGCTGCTCGGTCCGCACCCTCAGCCGTGCCACCCGGGACGCCACCGGCAAGGGGGTACGTGAACTCATCGACGAGCGGCGCCTCCTGGAAGCCCGGCACCTGCTGGGAGGTGCCCGGTGGGACGCCCCCTCGACGTCCACCACACCCTGCGGCGCAGCCTGCTCGAGTCGCTGCTGCTGCGCCTGGCCAACTCCCCGGGCATCGTCCCTGTCGGCACGGCCACGGTCGGCAAGGGCCGGGCGGACAGGTACGGACGCTTCCTGGACGCCTTGGAACTGCACTTTCGCGAGCTGCACCAAGCGGCGGACCACGCCGAGCTGCTCCATGAAGAAGGCCCAGGTCATCGACCTGGGCCTTTTTGCTGTGTGCTGCGATCACTCGCCGCGTGCCAGGACGTTGGTCGTCGGGGTTGGCGCCGGCGGATCACGAGGCTGTCGGGGTCGGCGTCTCGGCGGCGGAGGCCGGTCGGCTCTTTTTCGGCGGGCCGGGCATGGTTCACTGCACCGTGTCCAGGGCCAGTTCGGTTCCCACCTGCCTGCCGCGGGACCGGGAGTGTCGCCGACGCCGGTCTCGTACCGGCCAGAGCAGGACATACGCGGTGGAGACGATGACGAAGCCCAGGCGGATCAGGCCGCGGGCCGCGTCACCGGGAACGACGAAGACCGCGCCGTACAGGGTGATCAGGCCGATCCAGCTCCACCAGGGCACCAGGCGCCGCTGTCCGATGACATCCCACAGCAGGGTGCCCAGCAGGACGGAGGCGGTGTAGTACGTGTAGACGCTGGGGTCCAGGGCGATCCGGGCGTTGGCGCCGAGCAGGACGACGGCGGCCCAGCGGCCTCGCCAGACCGCGACGCAACCCAGCGCCAGCCCTATCGCGGCCTGCGCGGGCCGGTCCCAGGGAGGGGTCTGCGGATCGTCGACGCCGAGCCAGTGCAGCGCGGACGCAGGCTGGTTGGGGATGGTGAACTCGGCTGCGGTCAACGACTGCGGGGCATTGAGGAGGAACGGCAGCCAGGCGAGCGCGACCAGAGCCGTGCACCACAGACCCGCGCGCAGCCACTGCCCCCTCGGCAGGGCGAGCAGCAGCGGCAGGAAGGCCAGCGCGGTCGGTTTGGAGTCCATGGCCAAGGCCAGGAAGACGCCCGTCGCAGCGGGGTTGCCGCGGGTTAAAGCGCGTACGGCAAGGGCTGTGAAAAAGAGTGCCAGTACGTCGTCGAGGTGGCCGAAACGGACGGCGACCTCGATCCACATCGGGATGAAGGCCAGGCCGGCGATCAGCACCCGCTGCCTCAGCCGCTGGTGATTGGTGCCCGTGCCCAGGAGATGCCAGGCGGCGCTGCGTCCGGCCACCACCAGGATCAGCAGACCGAGCAGGGACATCACGCCTTCGGCCAGGAACTGCCCGGCGGGCTCGGGAAGAGGGTTGAACAGGCCCGCTGTCAGGAAGCTGACGGGGCCCATTTGCAGTTCGGGGTGGTGGGCGTACAGGTTCAGACCGCCATCTGCCCTGCCCGAGCCCGCGTAGAGCAACTCCCCGCCAGTACGCAGGTAGTGCCAGGAGAACCCCCCGTGCGGCTGGACCACGGCGAACCAGAGGACTGTCCAGGCGGTAAGCAGCACCAGGTGTATCCGCTGGCTGATGGCCGACACGCTCTCTCGCTTTCGGTTCTGGTCGCCTTGCTCGTTTCCCACACGTCATGCGCCCCTCCTAGAGATGGCCGGAAGGCAGGACAGGTTCTCGGCGTGAGGTAAGAAGCGGCCGCCCGGTCCGCTGAGCCGGACGGGCGGCGGGTCGCAAGAATGCGGCCGAAGACAGCGCGGGCCGCGAGAAGGCGCCCCAACGTAGGACTTGCGTCACGCAACGCGGAAAGGGCCTGGGCGACTTGGGAGGCAGAGCCGAGGCGCTCCTTGATCAGCTTTCCGAACCATTCCGCGAACCAGGGCAGCGACTGGCATCAATGTGCACTCGCTACGGCTCCTCCCAGTCGACCTACGCGTCGACGAGCTTCGGCCCGGGAGAAGGCGGCTCGGGTAGGGCACTCGCCCACGTCACGGCGTCGTGCCCATAGTGTGCCCTTCAGAGCGCAGAACCACAGTCAACAGCGGTGCCACCAGGCACGCAGTCTGCGGTGACACAACGAATCTGCGCAGGTCAGCAGCCACGTAGGTGCCCAAGCGCCGTCGCTTCCCAAGCTGAGAGCGCGAGTTCGATTCCCGTCACCCGCTCCACGACCAAGGCCCAGGTCAGAGACCCGGGCCTTGGTGCGGGCCATGAGGTCTTGCGGCCGTAGTACTGTCGGACGAGGAGCTGGACAGTGCGGCGCGAGCGACGCGGATCAACGAGCCGCGCCTGGCAGGATGAAGACCGGCCGGCTGAACGAGCCTGCCGGTGCCGGCACAGTGGACGCGTTGCTCGGGCTAGCGGTCGTGGTGGCCAACGCCGTCATCAGATAGGGCAGTTGGCCGTCCGGGTCCGCCGACCGGCCGGCGCGGCGCTGTTCCGCCGGTCGGCAGGGCGGTCCAGGCCGGTCGGCGGGGGTGTCACCGAAGACTGTCGGGTGGTCCGCCTCCTGACGGCACCGCCGCCTACGAACCCCTCAGGGCCCCTGGGCGGATGTGCCGCCGCCTCGCCGGGCAAGGCCATGGTGCCGGACCGCGGAGACCTCACACCGAAGGAGATCTCCCATCGCCGGCTCAGTGGACCAGTGAGGCCGCCCGCGTGGCGAAGATGTGCGCCCCTGCTTCGTAGAACTCAGGACGGACGACGAACAGGACACCAGCGCCCGCCGCCAGCGTCAGGCCGAGAAGTTCCAGCAACCCGCCTCTGCCACGTGTGACGTCACGGCCGGGCACGTCGATGTCGGCCGATGCCCCGAGGCCGGTCTCGGGCTCCTTGTTGCGAACATGCTGTGTCATGCCTCCAGCCTGGACGCCCGGCCGCTCTCCGCACATCCGACGGCTGTCGGGCCCACCCCCGCCGAGTGGCTGGAGAAGACCGGCCTGGGGTGGTAGCCGTCGGGGCCGCGAGGCGGACGCGCCGCAAGCACGGCGACACCGGATGACGCGACGGCACCGCGAGACACGCAGCACCGCCAGGCACATCAACTCCGCATGGCGACGACCCGTGAGTCCGGCTCGTCGGTCCCCGGGGAGCCAGGGCCGTCGGCAGCCGACGGGGGCGGGCCGGTCAGGGACCGGGCGATGGCCACCGAGCCGCCGCCGTGGAGCAGAACGCTGCCGAGCACCGTCAGGGTCATGGCGTACAGGGCGGTGTCGGCGTACAGCCCGTCCGGCAGAGCGTTGAACGCGAGCAGGCCGAACACGATGGAGGTGGTGCCTCGTGGTCCGAGCGCGCCGACCATGAGCCGTTCTCGCCAGGTGAACTTCGAGCCGAGGAAGGCGAGCATGATCGGAAGGATGCGCACGACGGTGAGCGCGGCGACGCAGAGCACGACGGTGGGCCAGTCGATGCCCTCGCCCAGGGCGAGCACCACGGCGTTGCCGAAGAAGAACCACATGCACATCGTCGCCATCGAGTTGGTGTCCTCGATGAGCTGGAAGTCCGAGGCGTGGGGAGCCGAAACGCCCCGTCGGCGAACCGGCGCCTGCCTGACGTAGCGGAAGGCGATCCCGCACACGAACGAGGCCACGAAGCCATTGCCGTCCATCGCCGTGGTCACGGTGTAGGCGAGCAGCGGTGTGACCAGCACGACGATCCGCCGGGACTGCTCCGTCATCCACTCCGCGCGGTCGGCCATATTGATCAGCCACGCCACCAGCGCACCCACCACGAAGCCGGCCACGAGGGCCTTCAGCGCGAACGGCACGGCCGTGCCGAGGGCCTGCACGGGCGTGCGGGTGACGGAGTTGGTGCCGACGAGGATCAGTGCGAACAGGAAGAGGGGCGAGACGATGCCGTCGTTGTAGCCGCTCTCCACGTTGAGCACGCTGCGCACCCTCGCCGGGATACGCCGGTCGCGGACCAGCGTCTCGGCCGGGGCGAAGTCGGTCGGGACGACGATGCACGCGATGAGCAGCAGCAGCGCGACCGGCAGGCCGGGCAGCAGCCACATTCCCAGCAGCATCATCGTGATCAGGCTCAGCGGCAGGGCCACCAGCAGTGCCCGCGCGGCGGAGCCGGGGTCGTTGCCGAACAGTCGCCCGCCCGGCAACTCGGTGGCGTCGACGAACAGCAGGACGGCCAGGATGACCTCGGCCACGTGCTGAGCGACCTCGGAGTTCAACGCGGCGGCGATATGGCTGTGCGTGAACAGCCCTGTGACGACGCCCGCGAGCACCAGCACCAGAGGAGCCCGCACATGCCGCTGTTCCAGCCGGCCGGCGACCAGCGACCACCCGGCCACCACCGTGGTGATCACAATCAGGACAGAGATCATTTCAATCCGCTTCAGAACTCGTAACAGACCAGCGGCCGCCCCGGCCCCCGCTCCGACAGCTCAGCAGCTCCTCGCCGTGTCCGCCCCGACGCCGAGCCGGGCACTGCGTGAATATCGGGGATCGAGTGGTGGTCAAGAAGCGCCCTTTCCGGGCTCGGCCGATGTCGCATGGAGCGACGAACAGGATCATTTGGCATTTCTTCCGCCTTGTCCATCCCGCAGTCGGCTGCTCCACCCCCGCCGATCGGCGGGGGTGGACGGTCCGGCCCATGCATCGACCGTGTCGCCGCGCCGTAGTAGGGGTGGACCGCGGCGTGCCCCATGCCCCAGGCGTACAGCAGTGCGGCGATCAGTGGTGGGGCGGAACGGCAGGTGAGAAGCGGAGACTGTGCGGGGGCCGCGGGCACCGCACGTGCGTGCCGTCCGGCGGTACACCGACCGGCACGCACGGCGATACGCGTCGAGTGGGGCTACGGCTTCCGGCGTCCGCACGCGGGAGGCGTCACCCGTCACCCCGCGGCACCGCAGTCAGAGGCGGCGGGCCGCGCGCAGCCCTTGGGCGTAGTAGCCGTCACCGTCGAGCCGTGAGGTGCCGCCCTTGTCACCCATGGTGGGGCCGCCCGCGTTCTTCCGGCTGGAGATGAAGCGCGAGTGGTCGGCGGTGTCCAGGCCGAGGTAGATGCCGATGTGGCCGATCTGTCCGCCGGGCAGCTCCCGGGTTCTGAAGAAGACCAGGTCGCCGGGCTGGAGCTGCTGGATGACGGCGGGGCGGCGGTCGGTGAGGGGGATCACGGGTACGCCGAGCTTCGCGTGGGCGATCGCGTCGGCGGTCCGCTGCAGCCCGCTGCCCGCCGCGCTGTCCCTGCTGTTCAGCCGGAACCCCGAGCGGTATCCGTACACCAGCCGGACATAGCCGGAGCTGTCGACGGAGCGCGAGCGGTCCTTCTCGGGGCTGCGGGTGACCGCGTCGGGGAAGGTCCAGGGGATGCCCAGGTAGTCGTAGAAGTCCGAGCCCATGCGCGGCTTCGACTTGCCTTGCTTGGCACGCCCGGAGTCGCTGGTGGTGTCGGGTGTGTAGCGGGCGGCACCGCTGTATGTGACTCCCGCTGCCGTCTTCCGGGCCGGGGCGCCTGCGATGTAGTCGAAGGCCGTGGCGAGGATGTCGGGATCGCGGCTGCCGAGCCGGGACCTGAGCCAGGTCCTGAACCAGTCGCTCTGCTCCGCGCCACGGGCCCATGCCTTGGGCAGCAACCGCACCCAGCTCTTGGTGACGACCTTGGCATCCGTCGTGCGCGGCTCCGCGAACGTTCTGCTGGGCCCTGTCAGCACGGCCGTACGGGCGCCGTCGGTGAACGTGGCGATGACG
The DNA here is from genome assembly GCF_044460385.1 of Streptomyces sp. NPDC050121. Taxonomy (NCBI): domain Bacteria; kingdom Bacillati; phylum Actinomycetota; class Actinomycetes; order Kitasatosporales; family Streptomycetaceae; genus Streptomyces; species Streptomyces sp. NPDC050121. The sequence continues at coordinate 90,798 of NZ_JBITJV010000015.1, forward strand.
GTGCCGCGCCGGTCGCGGGCGACCGTGCGGGCGGGGTTGCCGATCCGCTCGAAGTACAGCGGGCCGCTCCTGACCCGGATTCCGGCACCCGGTGACGCCTGTGACGCCTGTGATGCCTGTGACGTCTCCGGATTGTCGGTGCGGTGCCTCAACTGCAGGGTCAGCCCGCAGCTCGCCGCGAGCAGGACGGCTGTCACCAGGAACAGGGCCGCGTTCCTGGTCAGGGAGAACCTACGGATTCTGGGCAGAAGGCGTTTCACTGGTCAACTCCGCTGGGGGGCAAGGTGAGATGGCGCCGCATGTCGGGGAGGAGGCGACTCATGTCGTCGGCAGGGCGCCCAGCAGCAGCCCGGACACCAAGATCACGTAGGTGGCGAAAGTGACCGCGCCGGTGGAGAGGACCGTCGCTGTCTTGGGCTGCCTCTCGAGCTGGTAGGCGATGAGACCGGGGACGATGAACCCGAGGGCCTGATGGGCGAACAGCAGGGGGAACTGCTGCTGGAGCAACAGGGAGAGCCCGGCCTGGAGCAGGACACCGATGAGCACGACGGCGGCGAACAGCCGCTTGCCGTAGAGGATGACGAAGCGCTGCAGCAGCTTGGTCAGCAGGTAGGTCAGGGCTGCCACGGCCGCGACCATGGCGGCGCGCCGCAGATCGCCGACGAGGGTGAGGGCGAGCCAGCCGGGGGTGATCATGCCGCCCGGTGAGAGGTTCGTGGTCAGGTAGCACAGGAGGGAGAACACCAGACCGAGTGCGATGCCGATGGCGGCGATCTGCGGGGTGACCACTGCGGGGATCAACGGGATTCTCCATGGGAGGAGTTGTGGTGGGCGCCGGGCGATGTGAGGGCGTCGCTTTGGCCGGCGGGGTCAGCGGCGGCGTCGGAGTGTTCGGGCGCGAGTGCCGCGAGCCGCTCCAGGAAGAGTTCGCCCTGGCCGTGGCTGTTGCCGATGGCGACGAGCGAGGAGTCCGGCCCCAGGTGAGCCAGCAGGTCCGTGGTGAGCCGGTCGGCATCGCGGCGGTCGCCGCCGAGATCGACGACGTTCCCGGTCCAGTGGGCGGGTATGGCGTCGGCGGCCGACTTGGTGGGATGGCCGATGAGGAACACCGTCTCCGGGTCGAGCTGGGGGATGAGCGCGCCCATCTGCCCGTTGCGCTCCACACGGTCGGGACGGCAGTTGATGACGACGTGCAACGGACGGTGGATCGCGCCCAGTTCGAGCAGCTGCTGGATGTTCATCAGTGTCGACTCGGGGTCGTTGGCGGCGAAGACGTTCGCGAAGCGCAGCCGTTTTCCGCCAGGGGTGCGGTACCGCTCGACGGACAGCACACCCGGGTCCGGTGGCGCCTCGTACATTCCCTTCAGCGCGGTCGCGCGGTCGACGCCGAGCAGTTCGGCGACCGCGAGTGCGATGGCGACGTTCTCCTTGAAGGTGAACCAGCTGAAGCCGCGCAGTTCCTCGTCGGTGACGGTTTCCGGGTCGGCGTAGACCAGCTCGCAGTTCCGGGCGTCGGCCTCCTCCTGGAGGATGTGGAAGCGCTCCTTCTCGGCCGTAACGCAGACGCCGCCCGCCGGCAGGGACCGGCACAGGGAGCGGGCCACGTCGTCCAGCGTCGGGCCCATCTCGGCGAGATGGTCCTCGCGGACGTTGCAGAGCACGCCGATGGTGGAGCGGATCAGCTTGGTCTGGTTGATCTCCTGGAGTGCGGGCATGACGGCCATGCACTCCATGACCAGGACATCGGGTCGGTAGCCGGCGGCCCGCCGGACGATGCCGATCTGCTCCACGACGTTGGCGATGCCGAACTTGCGGTAGACGGGCTCTTCGGTGGCGTCGGGATGGATGAACCGGGCCGCGGTGCCCGTGGTCTTGGCGACGGTCACCAGGCCGCTGCCGCGCAGCGCGCCCGCGCACAGCCGGGTGATGGAGGACTTGCCGCGAATGCCGTTGACCAGCACTCGGGTGGGTATGGCGGCCAGATTCGCGTCATGGCGGCGCTGTTCGACGATGCCTGCGACGAGCAGGCCGGCGCAGCACGTCGCGAGGACGCAGTACAGGAAGAGCACGGCGGGTCAGCTCCTGGGACCGGGGCCGGACAGGGAAGTGGAGGCGGTGGGCGGCCCGTCCGGGGAACCGGGCGCGGGCGATGCGTCGGCGCGGGGGAGTCGCTGTCTGATCAGTTCGAGGCTGCGGGCGAGGGATCCCACCTCGTCGTGGTAGCGCGGGTAGAGCACCGTTCTGCGGTCCCCGGCCGCCAACGCCTCGGCGCCCTGGGTGACTTCACGCAGCGGACGTACGACGACGAGGTACAGCCAGCCGAGGCAGAGGGCGCCCGTGGTCACCCCCAGCAGACCGACGAGCATGATCCGCCGCTGGGCCTCGTACTCGGGCAGGCCGATCCAGAACACCGGCCTGATGGAGGCGACGCTCCAGCCGAGTGCGCTCGCGACGCCCCGCTTGTCGTTGAACGGCGCCACTGCGGCGACCGCCGGATCCCTCCAGCCGAGCAGCAGCTCGGCGGAGCCCTTGGTCTTGCGGACGGACTTCAGCTGGGCCCGCAGCCGGCCGTCGGAGACCCGCCCGAAGGCCACGAACCCCTTGTTGGACGCGATGACCCGGTGAGCGGAGTCCACCAGCCACACCGAGCCGAGACCGGGCCGGTTGAGGATGCCGGCCAGGTACTGGACCTTGAACTCGCCCACGACATAGCGGCGTGCGGACCTCGCCGGCGCACCCTTGACCTGCTGAGCGGCCACGGCGGCGAGCACCGGTTCCGTGCCGGACGTGTTCGTCTGCATGACCCCGGGCCTGATGCGGACCTTCTTCGGGGTGCGGGGTTCACCGCCGGCGCGTACGAGGATCTCGCCGGCGCCGTCGACGACGTACAGGGACTGATATCGGCCGTGCTGCTCCAGGGATCTGTCGAGGATCTTGCGTGCCTCCTCCGACCGGGAAGTGTCGATCACGGTGGCGAGATGGGCGAGATCGGCGTATCCGTCGTTGATCCCCCTGCGTACGCGATCCGCCGTCGTCTCGGTGCGTTGCCGCTGGTCGTCGGAGATCACCCGCGGTACGACCGCAGCGGGGTGCGGCCAGGTGCTGCCGAGCGTCAGCAGCATCGACGCGGGCCAGGCCAGCAGAGCGAACGCGCACACCACAAGGACGGTGCGCAGTCCGAGCCGACGCCGGCCCTTGCCGGTCCCGAGAACACGCCTCCTGGCCGGTGGCTGCGCGACCGTGTCCTGCGACGGCTCGCCCCTGCCACGGAGTTGCAGGCGCAGTGCCTCCAGCGCGGCGCCGACCCGGCCGGGTTCCCCGAAGCGGGACACGTGGACGGGAGCCGTGAGGTCACCCGAGCCGAGCCTTAGCGCTTCGCGACGCAACCGCAGCACAGGCCGCTGCACCACCATGTGGAGGGCGGCGGTGACCCCGGCCGCGAGGATCAGCAGCACGGCCGCGGCAAGGACGGCGAGACGAAGGTCACCGGTCCCGGCCCCATGACGCTCGGTTCGTACCGTCGTGACGACCGTCAGCCCGAGCGCGCTGCTCGGACTCTCTTTCGAGGCAGGCGCCCGGGCCACCGCGGCGTACCCGACTGCGGTACGGGTCTTGCCGTCCGCTGCCCCGACGAGACTGCCGCTCGGACCGGCGAAGCCGCCGGCAGTGGCGGCGTCCGACGGTCCCTTGCTCTGCGCCTCGCGGGCGGCGGCGCCGACCAGCGCCTTGGCCCGGTCGGTGCCGGATCCCGGCCCGGCCGAGGCGAGGGTGGCTCCGTCACGGTCCACGACGTCGAGCGTGTGATTCCTGCCGACGGAGATGCCCGGCAGCTTCAGGCTCTGGGAGGCGACGAGCAACTCCTGCCTGTCGCCTTGCGACAGGGTCGCGAAGGCCAGTAGCCGGGTGACGCCCGAGTCGTCCCGCACCAGTCTCGGAGGCGGGTTCGCCGGCAGTCCACGAAGGTTCACCTTCCCGAGCGGTACGGCCTCGCCGTGCGAGGCGAGCAGCCCACCGGTGGACAGGTCGACGACGGCGGTACCGCGCCACTTGCGGTAGGTCCGGTCGAGGCGGGTCAGCAATGCGTCCGCCGGTACGGACTTGGGGCCACCGAAGTCCGCGGCCGCTGCCCGCAGATCGGTGACACTCTGGTCGACGGCGCCCTGCAGCGCGACCGCCCCGTCCTCGGCGATGTGCTGCTGGGAGCTGAGGACAGCTTCAGGAACGCCCCGTTCGGCATCGCTCCCGACGGCGAACACCGTCAGGCCCGCGACGAGCGCCAACAGAACCGGCAGGGCCGCCAGCGGCGGCCGCACACCCCCCAACACAGCCATGTCCGCCCGACGCCGAGCCGGGCCCCGCGTGGATATCGGGGATCGATTGGTGGTCAAGAAAAATCCTTTCCAGCCTCTGCCGATTTCGCGTGAAGCGACGAACGAAAGTTCTTGACCTGTCTGACGGCGGGAATGCTTCGCCGGTTTATCGGGGCGGCGTGACGGAGCTCACTCAACTCGCCTGACCTGCTAGTTTGCCGCACCATGAGAATGGTTAATTCAGGATTCACGAGATGCGAACAAATTGCGATGGGTCGCCTGTGGACGGGGCGACAATTTCCCGCAAGGATTATTTTGTATTTGTTCTGCCTTGCCCATCCCGCAGTCGGCTGCTTCACCCCCGCCGATCGGCGGGGGTGCGGCAGTCGTAGAGGGCGAAGTTGCCCCTGGTGCGCCAGCCGTAGGCCCCGGAGCGGACGCGGCTGCAGTGGGACTTCACCCACGTCGTGGCGGGGGTGGTGGGTCGCAGGTGAGTGAGCAGCACGTAGCGGAGTTGGTGAGTGGCGATCAGGTCGCCGAGCTGCGGGGCGCTGGGGAAGGGGGTCTTGCCGGTGAATCCGCCCATGACGAGCACGGGTTGGGCCTGAGCGCGCAGCAGACGTTCGGCGGGGTAGGCGGCCTGGGTCGCGAGCAGGTACTTCTCGCCCTTGCGGTGCGCGATGAGGTAGTCCAGCAGGGCGGCGTCGCGGGTGCTGGGCCGGTCGAGCTCGGCCCGACGGAGAGCGGACGGGTCGTGGAGGGCCCTACGGTAGGCCTCGCCGACCGGACCCGCCGTCGGCGACGTGGACGCGCCCGCGTAGCGCGGGTCGAGGGCCGAGACGGCCCAGCCGGCGGGTACGAGCAGAGTGGCCGCGATTCCGGCGGCCAGAGACCCTTGGACCAGCCTCCGGGAGGCGCGTGACCCGCTGGACCACAGGCCGACCGTCCCGCACACCGCGAAGACCACGGCGAACGCCAGCAGCCGGGAGGCGAACCAGGTCGGCCCGTCGAGTACGAGCGTCCAGGCCACCGTCAGCACGATCGCCGACGGCAGCCACAGCCGTCGCCTGCCGCCGGACTCGTGCGCGGACCGGAAGAGCGCGAGCCCGCCTCCGGCAAGCGCGGCGATCGCCGGTGCGAGCACGGCCGTGTAGTAGACGTGATTGCCGTTGGAGACGCTGAACACCACGGCATGGATGGCGAGCCAGCCGCCCCAGAGGAGGAAACCTGCCCGCGGCAGGTCGGTCCGCGGCTCGCGGGCGCGCCAGATGAGGGCCGTTACGGCGGCGAGCACGGCGAGCGGCAGGAACCAGGCGATCTGCGGGCCGACGGTGTGGTTGACGAGCATCCCCCAGCCGGTGTTTCCGGAGGTACGGCTGGCGGCGGTGCCCGGGACCGCGCCGAACGCGGTGCCGTCGTCGCCGAAGCGGCTCATGCCGTTGTAGCCGAAGACCAGGCTGAAGGGGTTGTTGTTCGACGTACCGTCGACATAGGGGCGGTTGCCTGCGGGAGTCAGCCACGCGATCAGCGCCCACGCGCAGGAGACGGCCAGCGTGACCGCACCGCTCAGCAGGAGGCGCAGAGCCCTCCGCAACGGCGACCCGCTCGCGGTGAGTTGATAGACCACGGCGAAGACCGGCAGTACGAGCCAGGCCTGCAGCATCTTCGTCTGGAAAGCGAGCCCGACCCAGACGCCACACATGATCAGCGGGAGCAGCCGTCCGGTCCGTGCCGCCTTCTGCAGGGCTCCGGCGGCTGCCACCAGCAGCAGCGTGAGTGCGGTGTCCGGGATGGTGGCCCTGTTCAGTACCACGGTGACCGGAGTGAAGGTGAGCGTCAGCGCGGCGATCAGTGCGGCGAACGGCCCGGCCCATGCCCGTACGATCCGGTGCAGCAGCCACACGGTGAGCACGCCCTCGATCACATGGGGCAGCGCGGCCGCCCACGTGTGCGGCCCGAAGATCCATACGGAGACGGCATCGGGCCAGAAGGCGCCGGGCAACTTGTCGAGCGTGATCGAACCGCTGGTGTCGAGACCGCCGAAGAAGAAGGCCCGCCAACTGGTGGCCATCGACCGTATCGCCGCGCTGTAGTAGGGGTGGATCGCGGCGTGCCCCATGCCCCAGGCGTACAGCAGTGCGGCGACGCCCAACACCGCGGCCAGCGCCGGGCGTTCCCAGCGCGCTGGAGCTTCCGGCCGGTCGGTGCGGCCGGGCGGTTCCCGGCGGAGGCCATGGGAGGCGGTGCTCCGGGCAGTGGGGATGGCGGCCATGGTGAAGGTCCCTGGATCAGTGGTCGGGCGGAACGGCAGGTGAGAGGCGGAAGGCTGCGCGGGGGCCGCGGGCACCGCACATGCGTGCCGTCCGGCGGTACGCCGCCCGACAGACCGGCGATGCGCGTCGAGCGGCGGCTACGGCTTCCGGCGCCCGCATGCCGGAGGCCGACGCACGCTGCCGCGCATCCCCGGAGGGCTGAAGCACACCGGGGATGCGAACAGCGGCCACTCCTCGTACCGACTTCCCGGGGTTGCCCGACCGAGGTTCATCGGACGCGATGCGCCAGTTTGGTGGCGCCGTTGAGCAGGTATTCCAGAGGTCCGCGGCGGAAGAAGCGGGACCAGATCGCCGCGAACAGGGTGGCCCCGAGGATGAAGCAGAGCAGCAGCGCGGCGGAGGCGGACTGCGGCGGAGTGGCCGCTTCGCCGGGCAAGGCGAGGATCACCAGAATGTGGCCCACGTAGAGGGTCAGGGACATGGTGCCGACGGCGATGACCGGGGCCGCCGGCCGGCGCAGCCACGGCAGCCGGTCGAGGGCCACCGTCAGACACAGGAGCACGGTGATCGCGATCCCGATGCTGCCGATGAGGTCGAACGTGGAACCGCTGTGCGGCTCGGCTGCCAGCAACCCCCATGCGTCGGAGCCCCACAGCCCACCACCGACCGGCGTGTCGAAGGATCCCGACGCCATGCCGGGGTCCTTCATGGCACCTGGGTCCTTCATGGCGGACATCCCGGCCATGATCTTCTGAGCGCCGCCGGTCAGCCGCAGCGCCAGCCACGAGACGCCGTACCCGAACGCGATCAGCGCGGGACCGACCACGGCCAGCCGCCGCCTCACCGCACCGGAGGTCAGATCCAGCCGGCCCAACGCCATGCCGGTGACCACGAACGTCATCCAGGTGATCGCCGGGTAGAGGCCGAGAAGCAGGAGGTCCAGCACGCCCACGCCGGAGAGCCGCGCGATCGGGTCCCAGGAGTCGATGCTGTTCACGATCGACTCGGTGAGCAGCGCCCGGATCACGTACGCCAGCTGCGGCGTGACGACCGCGAGCGTGACCGCGATGATCGCGAGCGTCCTGGCCCGCAGCCGAAGCAGGGGCAGGGCGAACAGGAAGTACACCGCGTAGAAGTTGAGGATCCCGGCTCCACCGAAGTTGGTCATCGCCAACGCGCTGCCCAGCACCAGCAGGATCACGGCCCGGATCACGATCCGGGCCCTCGCCTGCCGGCCGGCCAGTGCGGTCTTCGGCTCGAAGCGGCCTGCGATCAGCATCAACGAGAACCCGGCAAGGGTGGCGAACAGAGCCGACGCCCGGCCGCTCGCCAGCTCCAAGAACCAGTCGCCGACGCCGCCCCCGGGCGTGGGGGCGGGGCCGACGTGCACGGCGAACATTCCGAACACGGCCAGTGCACGGGCGAGGTCCACCCCGACCAGCCGCGCCATCGGCGCGGGGCGTTCCGTCGCCGTGGCGGACTCAGCTGAGGGTAGGGGCCGTCCAGGCGCCTTGTCGGCACTTTCGATCTCGGTCACCGGGACAACCCTGCCGAAGCGCGGACGCCACCAACCATCCGACAGGCTACGGGAGTTGTCCCGCCGGTCGGCCCCCACCACCCCGCCGATCGGCGGGGTTCGGTCAGGGCAGCAGTCGGGCAGCCCTGCCCGGAGAAGGAGTTCCTCAGAGCGGGAGGTCGTCGGGGAGTACCCGGAACGCCTTGTAGCGTCCCAACGGGCGTACGGCCCGGAAGTCTCGTCGGTCGAGGGTGAGAATCGCGTCCGTGTCGTAGTCGGCGGCAAGCGCCACGTTCACCGCGTCGGCGAGGTCGAGGTCCAGCGCGCGGTAGCGGACACGGACGGACTGGGCGGCGCCCAAGTGGTCCTCCGTGATCTCCGGCAGGACGACACGACCCCGGCTCATCCAGCGCCGCAGGTCGTCGACCGCGCTGAGGGCGGCCTCCCTGCCGAGCTCACGCGTCGCCACATGATCCAGTTCGGCCAGCAGGAGCGGGGACATGACCAGCAGGCCCGCCGCCATGATGGCCTCGTTCGCCGCCCGGTGTTCCGGATGAGCCGAGTCCAGGGCTGCCAGAAGGCCGGACGTGTCTGCGATGACGATGATCACGCGGCGGATCCGGGACCTGGGCCGGCCTCATGCCCGACGACGGCGTCGGCGACCGTGTCGCGGACCTCCGACTTGGACAGCGTGCGGCCCGGCCCCTCGAAGGTGCGTGAGAACAGCGGCTCGTCCCAGACCCGGTTCGCCATGGCTGCAAGGTGGATGCCCTGGCGGATGATCTCGGCCTCGCTTATACCTCGGCGCTTGGCGGCCTCCTTGATGATGGCCAGGTCCTCGGGGTCGGCGTAGACGTTGGTGCGCTTCATGGACATGTACCAAGAGTAGTCCATGTACCGGACTGCCCCATGTCCCGTCCCGTTTTGGAGGGCCGGCCGAGCCGAGCTCACAGGCCCCGTCCGTCGTCGTGCGGCAACAGGACCTCGACTCCGTGCTCGCTCAGACGCCTGGGCTCACGCCCGCCGGACGCCCGACGCCGAAGAACCTCACCAAGCGGGCTACGACCGCTGCACGCGCCAGGCGATCGAGTCCACGCCCTGGCGGCAAGGGCGCCACTGTGAGCGACTGCCCCCCGTTGGCGGCCGTCATCCACGGGGCTGCACACCGAGGTCGGTGAGCAGGCCCCTGACGCGGTCCTCGATCTCGTCGCGGATGGGGCGTACGGCGTCGACGCCCTGCCCTGCCGGGTCGTCCAACTTCCAGTCCAGGTAGGTCTTGCCGGGGAAGACGGGGCAGGTGTCGCCGCAGCCCATGGTGATCACGACGTCCGACGCCTGGACGGCCTCGACGGTGAGGATCTTCGGGGTCTCGGCAGAGATGTCGATGCCCGATTCGCTCATCGCCTCGACGACGGCGGGGTTGACCGTTTCGGCCGGGGCCGAGCCGGCCGAGCGGACCTCCACGGCGTCTCCGGCGAGGTGGGTGAGGAACGCCGCCGCCATCTGGGAGCGGCCGGCGTTGTGGACGCAGACGAAGAGGACGGAGTGCTGCTCGGCGGCGGGGGTGCTGCTCATGGTGGCGTCTTCCTGGGCGGTGGGTCAGGGAAGGGTGGGGGCGGCGAGTTCGGGCTCGGCGTGCACGGCGGAAGTACCGGCCCGCGCAGGAGCCGGGCGCCCGAAGACTGCCGCCACCAGCGCAAGTCCGAGTACGGCACCGACCACCTGGGCCGCTACGAAGGGGGCGACCGATCCAGGTGCGATGCCGGCGAACGTGTCCGTGAAGGCACGGCCGATCGTCACCGCCGGGTTCGCGAACGACGTTGAGGACGTGAACCAGTACGCGGCCCCGATGTACGACGCAACCGCCACCGGGGCGAAGTGGGCACGGCCGACTCGGGCCAGCCCGAAGATCAGGAGAACAAGGCCGGCGGTGGCCACGATCTCGCCCAGCAGGAGGTGGCCGGCCGAACGGTCGTGCGTCGACCACCGCACCAGCGGCTTACCGAACATGGCGTCGGCCAGGACTGCACCCGCTGCCGCACCAGCGATCTGGGCAGAGACGTACGCGCCCACCTGCCGCGCCGTGAGCCCGTCGCCTGCACGGCGGCCGGTCAGCCAGGCGGCGAGCGTGACGACAGGATTGAAGTGAGCCCCGGAGACAGGCCCGAGCAGCACGATGAGCACGCCCAGGCCGAACACGGTGGCCAGCGAGTTGGCGAGCAATTGGACGCCGACGTCCCGGGACAGTTCGGTGGCCTGGATGCCGGAACCGACCACCACCGCGACCAGCGCCGCCGAGCCGACGGCCTCGGCCAGGGCACGGCGCCCCAGTGAGGCGCTCACGCGAGTGCCTCGACCGCGGTCGGCGTCTTCAGGAACACGGCGAGCCGGTCGAGAGCCGCCGGTAGCACCCAGTAGTACACCCACGTGCCACGGCGCTCGCAGTCGATGAGACCGGCTTGGCGCAGGAGCTTGAGGTGGTGGGAGATCGTCGGCTGGGACAGGTCGAAGGCGGGGGTCAGCTCGCAGACGCAGACCTCGCCGCCCTCGCCGCGTGAGGCGATCATCGACAGCAGGCGCAGCCGGACCGGGTCGCCCAGAGCCTTGAACACCTTCGCCAGCTCGGCCGCCTGGTCCTCGTCCATCGGCGCGGATGCCAGCCCCGGGCAGCAGCCGGCGTCCTGGCCGAGCACCTCAAGCTCTTGTTTCGACATGCTTCTATGTTGACGTTTTTCGATCCAAGACGCAAGGTTGTATCAACGAACTTCAATACAGGCCGTTCCGGGCACCGCCATGCCCGGTCACCCAGGAGTGAAGTGATGAACGAGCAGTCCACCGACCTGCGCGAAACCGTCCGCCGACGCTACGCCGCCGCAGCCGTGAAGGTCAGTGAGGGCGGCACCGCCTGTTGCGGGGCCGAGCCGGTCGAGGTCGACGAGAACTTCGGCTCCACGCTGTACGCCGCCGACGAGCGCAACATCCTGCCTGCCGAAGCGGTCGCCGCCTCCCTCGGCTGCGGCAACCCGACCGCCGTAGCGGAACTGCGCGAGGGCGAGCGCGTCCTCGACCTCGGCTCCGGTGGCGGCATCGACGTCCTGCTCTCCGCCCGCCGCGTCGGCCCGACCGGCAAGGCGTACGGGCTCGACATGACCGACGAGATGCTCGCCCTGGCCCTGGCCAACGCCGAAAAGGCGGGAGCCACCAACGTCGAGTTCCTCAAGGGCACCATCGAGGCCATACCTCTGCCCGCGAACACCATCGACGTCGTCATCTCCAACTGCGTGATCAACCTGTCCGTCGACAAACCCGCCGTCTTCGCCGAGACGTTCCGCGTCCTCAAGGCCGACGGCCGTGTCGGCGTCACCGACGTCGTCGCCGACGACACCCTCACGCCCGAGCAGCGCGCCGAACGCGGCGACTACGTGGGCTGCATCGCCGGCGCGCTGTCCTTCGCCGAATACCGGGAAGGGCTCGAAGCCGCCGGGTTCACCGGCGTCGAGATCACGCCGACCCACGCCGTCGCCGACGGGATGCACTCAGCCATCGTCCGCGCGGTCAAGCCCTCCGCCGGTGATGAGCCGGGCTCCTCGAACGCCGCGACGGGCGGGTGCTGCGGCGTCGCCGCCTGCTGCACCTCGGACGAGCAGGCCACCGATCCCGCCACGACGGTGGCGGAAGCCAAGACCGCCTCAGGGTGCGGCTGCCAGAGCTGACCAACGGGCTTACCCGCTCCGGGGCCTTGACCGCCATGTGCAGCACCAGGGGCCCGGTCACCGGCACCGCGACCGACAGACGTTCCAGCGCGTGCCGCGCCGAGCGCAGCGGCGGCCACTCGAACAGCCGTGGACACACCGTCCACAGCTTGGCGAGCAGGAGCGGAATCGCCGCGATACCGGAAGAGATGTGCAGGCCCTGGGTGAACCGGTAACCCCGCGACGGGCGACTCGGGATGTGCGGCTGGGCGAGGCGCTCGCGGAGCCGGCGAAGTTCGCGGCGCTGCTGGTCTTCGGCGCAACTCTCACCCCGGCGCTGTTCGGCGACCTGTCGATCGGCGGCCACCTCGCCGTCGTCCTGACGATCGCGCTGATCCGCCCCGCCTCGCTGCTGATCTCCCTGCCCGGAGTGATCACCGCCTCACACCTGCTGCACGAACTCCTGGGCGCGGCGGGGCGTTGAGCGCGCCCCGCCGTCGACCGCCGACGCCGTCACCGGCGGACGCCGCCCATCTCCGCGGTGAAGAGCACCGGGTCGCTGTCGAAGCCGCGGACCATCTCGTGGAACTCCCACGCTCCGGACTCGGCCCTGCTGAACTCCGCCATCGTCGCGGCGGTGAACTCCCCGAGCTGCGCGAAGTCGTCCGCCAGGAGTTGCCGGTAGCCCTCCACGACGAGCACCCCGCCGTTGGATATGTCACCGAAGGTGCGTGGGCCGCCGTCCTGGTGGATGGCCACGCCGACCACCACCCGTGCGTAGGTGGAGGCCAGCCGGTCGCACTCCAGGACCATCACCTCGACGAAGCCGAAGCCCATGCCGGTCTGGCTGTGCCGGGTCATGTTGATGGTGCCGTCCGGTGACCGGCTGTCGTAGTGGACGACGTACACCGGCCGGCCGTAGGGGTCGTCGACCGAGTAGGTCGCGGCGATGATGTCGAGATGGCGAGGCGGCTCCCCGAAGGGACTCGGGTCCCACTTGAGCCTCACTTCGACCTTGCCGAGTCCCTCGCCGGCACCGCTCACCTTGTCGCTCCCTGTCAGGTCACCGCGGGAGGTTCCCCGCATGGTCAATCTCAGGATTTTCGGCGCATCACACTAGCCGAGCAAAGCGGCCAGCCCCGCGATCAGCCCCAGGACCAGGAGGTTGACCAGGACCGCGTACAGGATGCACAGCCAGCCCACGACGATGGCCGCCAGGGACAGCCAACGACCTTCTGCTCCATGCTTTTTGGCACGGCGGCGGCCGATGTGTCCGGAGACGACGGCGACCAGCGCGCAGACGATCAGGAGGCCCAGGATCGGCGCGGAGTACGTCACCGTCAGCCATCCGCCCATGACGGACCCGCTCGCGTAGACCACGCTGCCGGCGGCGGCGTAGGCACTGACGAGGGCGGGCTTGTTCCGGCTCCGGTCAGCCGTGTGGGGTGAAGCGCTCATGTTCGGAACGATAACGGCGCGAGATCGTGTTCGAGATCGTCCGGAGCCTGGCGGGCGGCCGTGATTACGCCGGCGTCAGGGAGCTGGGCGGCTCTCGGCGGCGGGAGCCGTGGCGTCCTCGGCCGGGGTGGCGGCGCGCTGGGCGGTGCCGTCCTCCTTCATCGCCTGGGCCTCGCTCTTGAGGATGCGCATCGACTTGCCCAGCCCGCGCGCGGCGTCGGGGAGCCTCTTCGAGCCGAACACCACGAGGATCACGATCGCCACGATCAGCAGGTGCCAGGGTTCCAGTCCGTTGCGGAGCATCCCGCACACCCTTTCTCTACGCCGGACAGCGGTGCGCGCAGGCGCGCGGCACCCTCCGTCTTTCCATGGTTACTCGTATTTATTGCCAGCTTGCGCAACTGTACAACCCTGCCGTCGCGCCGGTCACCGCCTCAGGCGTCGGAGTCGGCCTTGCCCCTGGCCGCCGCGTACGCCTGAGTCGGCGTCATGGGGACGCCGTTGAGGGAGACCGTCTTGTAGGGGCTGACCTTGGCGCAGGTTTTCGCCTGGTCGGCGGTCTGGGCGTGGGCGCCTGAGACCGCGGCCTTCGTGTCGGCGGGCGCGGGCGAGGATGCGCCTCCGGGGTAGGTCGTGCCGCTCGGCCAGTCGCTGCCGACCACCAGGGTCAGGCCCGTGCCGCTGCCCTGCCTCAGGTGCGAGGAGGGCAGGCCCAGGGCTTTGGCGGCCGTCTGGGCCTCCGCGTTCTGGTCGGCGCCGTAGGTGAGAGTGGTCGTGGTCGCGGCGCTCGGGGCGTTGGCGGTGGTCGTACCGGAACCGAAGCCGGCGTCCGTGAGTGCGGTGGCGACGGTGGAGGCGCGGCCGGTGATACCGGTGCCGTTCTGGACCGTCACGGCGATCTGGGACGCGGGTACGGCCGAGGCGGTGGCCGTGGCCGTCACGCCGGCGGTCGCGGAGGCCGCTGCGGACTTGCTTCCGGAGCCGGTGGTCAGGGACTGGTCGTCCGCGATCGTGGCGAACAGGGTCTTGGCGCCCGCGCCCACCACCACCCGGTTGCTGTCGGCCGGGTCGGGGGCGGTCTGCATGGTGGTGAAGGTCATCCGCTTGGAGGGGACCTTGTTCAGGTCGGCCGCGAGCGCTATCAGCTTCTTGACGCTGCCGAGGCCGTCGTCGACGGTCAGTGCCTTGGTGGCGGCGTCGGCGAGGTCGTAGACCGCGGTGGGGTCGGTGAGCGTGCCCGCGCTCTTGAACTTGCGGATCATCGCGCTGAGGAAGATGTGCTGGGAGACGGTACGGCCGAGGTCACTGCCGTCGCCGAAGCCGTGCCGGGAGCGGACGAACTCCAGGGCCGCGACGCCCTTGAGGGTGTGGGCGCCCTTGGAGAGCTTCAGATGCGAGTAGGTGTCGTACACGTCGTCGCTGACGCACACGGAGACGCCGCCGACGGCATCGGACATCTTGACCACGCCGGAGAAGTCGAGCTTCACGAAGTGGTCGACGGGGATGCCGGTGAGCTGGTGGACGGTGGCCACCTGACAGGCCGGGCCGTACTGCAGCGCGCTGTTGATCTGGCCGTAGTAACCGGCTGTGGACCGGCCGGTCTCGCCGTCCCTGCACGACGGCACGTTGGTCATGGTGTCGCGGGGGATGCTCACCACGGTGGCGTTGGAGCGGTCGGCGGATACGTGCACCACCATCTGCACGTCCGCGTTGCTGCTGGTCTGCACCCCGGTCTTCGAGCAGCCGCCGCCCAGCTTGCAGTCCGCCTCGCTGGTACGGCCGTCCGAGCCCATGACCAGGATGTTGATCGGCGTCCGGCCGAACGCGTCGACCTTCTCCGTGCCGCCCTTGCCGTCGAGCGAGACGCTGTTGATGTTGCCGTTCAGGTGCTGGTAGAACCACCAGCCGGCGCCGGCCGTGCCCAGCACCAGGACCGCCAGGCACAGCCCGACGATCCGCAGCACGCGCCTGCCGCGCCGCACCGGGCGGTCCCGGCGCCGGGCCCGCGCACCCCCGCGTGGGCGGGATTGCGCCCGCGCCGCGGCCCGGCCGCCCGGTGGGCGTGCCCCGTCGTGTCCGGCCGTACGCTGCCCGGGCACCCTGGCGGTGCGGCTGCGCGTGGTCTGGCCGACAGGACCGTCCCAGGGGTCGCTCATCTCCCACTCCCATGAACGGTCGGGCGAAGCAAGATCACATCGATTGCGTAGTTGCGCAATCTAACAAAGCCGTGGCCTGTGCAGCAGGGGTCCTGGGGCAATTCACAGGTGAGGGATCTCATGGAACCGACACGGCGGTATTCGGCTCGGGGGGAGGGGGCGCCCGCCCGGTGCGGCCCTACCGGGCCGTCCCTCGTTCCGCGCGCCGTCGCTCGTAACGCGCCCCGGCCGCCAGGAGGCCGACGGCGTAGAGCACGAGAACGGCGGCGAGCAGCGGGTAGTACGACCCGGGAAGCACCGTCAGACCGAGCGACGGCCCGAGCGGTGAGGGCGGCAACAGCAGGCCGACGGCGGCCAGTGCCGCCGCGGCCCCGGTCACCGGGCTCGTCCCTCGCCGCTCGGCGGTGCGGCGGCCGAAGCGCAGCAGCAGCATCACCAGGGCCTGGGTGAGCAGGTTCTCGGTGAACCAGCCGGAGTGGAACACCGCCTCGTCGTCCCCCGTGCCCGGCCCGTGCAGGGCGAGCGCGAGAACGCCGAAGGTGGCCAGGTCGGCGACGGCGTTGAGCACACCGAACCCGGTGATGAAGCGGAGCAGGTCGCGTGGGCGCAGCACGGTCGGACGGCGCAGCACCGCCGGGTGGGGCCGGTCGTGGGCGAAGGCGAGCTGGGCCGCGTCGAAGCACAGGTTCTGGGTCAGCACCTGGGCCGGGAGCATCGGCAGGAACGGCAGCAGCAGGCCCGCGGAGAGCATGGCGATGACGTTGCCGAGGTTCGAGGAGAGCGTGATCCGCAGGTACGTGGCGATGTTCTGGCCGGCATGCCGGCCGGCGGCGATGGCGTGGGCGATCGCGGTGAGGTCCTTCTCGGCGAGCACCACGTCGGCGCCCTCGCGGGTGACGTCGGCGGCGCCTTGTGGGGCGATGCCCACGTCGGCGGCGCGCAGGGCGGGCAGGTCGTTGACGCCGTCGCCGAGGAAGCCCACGGTGTGCCCGGCGGACCTCAGGGCGTGGGTGATGCGGGCCTTGTGCTCCGGGGTGCAACGGGCGAAGACGGTCGTACTTCGGGCGAGTTCGACGAGTTGCGCGTCGGTGAGGCCGTCGATGCGTTCGGCGGTGAGCACGGCCTCCTCGGCGAGGGGGATGCCGAGGTCGCGGCAGGCACGGGCGGCGGTGCGCGGGTGGTCGCCGGTGAGGATCCTGACGGTGACGCCCTGGTCGGTGAGGACTTTCAACGCGTCGGCGGCGGTGGGCGCGAGTGCGTCCCGCAGGGTGATCGCGCCGCGGAAGGTGAGGCCGCGTTCGTCGGCCGGCGTGTAGGCACGGGCGCGTGCCGGGCGCTCCGCGGTGGCGACCGCCAGGACGCGCAGGCCGCCGTCGGCCTGTCGGGCGGCGAGAACGCGCAGCCGTTCGCGCTCTTCCTCGGCGAGTACGCAGCGTTCGAGGACGGCCTCGACGTCTCCCTTGACGACCAAGGTGTGCGTGCCGAGGCGACCGGGCGTACGGACGACGGCGGTGGCCAGGCGGCGGTGCGGGTCGAAGGGGACGGCCGCGACCCCGTCGTACGCCATGAGCTCGCTCTCGTCGGCCGTGTCCAGGATCGCCTCGTCGAGGGCGTCGGGGGCCGGCAGTTCGGCGAGTTGCAAGGTCCACCAGGCGTTCACGGCCGCCCAGAGCAGGACGTCGGGGTCGTCCGAGCCGTCAGGGCCGAGTGCCCGGTCGACCACCGGCCGGTCCTGGGTGAGCGTGCCGGTCTTGTCCAGACACAGCACGTCCATGGCGCCGATGTCGTGCAGCGCGGGCAACCGTTTGACGATCACTTGGTGGGTACGTGCCAGCAGCGCGACTCCGCGGGCCAGGCAGGTGGTGACGAGGACCGGCAGCATCTCCGGCGTCAGCCCGACCGCCACCGCGACGGCGAACGGCAGCGTTTCCAGCCCCCGGCCACGCAGCGCCGCGTTGGCCATGAGGACCAGCGGCGGGGTGAGCAGCATGAACCGGATCAGGATCCAGGAGATGCCGTGGACGAAACGGTCGAAGGCGCTCGTCTCCCGACCGCCGGCACCGCGGTCGTGGGCGGCGGCGAACCAGGTGCGCGCGCCGGTCGCCAGAACGATCGCGGTGGCGCTCCCGGAGGCGATACTGCTGCCCTGGAAGCAGAGCTGCGGCTGCGAGAACATGCCGTCCCCTCCCCCGCGGGGAACGTCGTCAGCGCACTTCGCGACGGGGGCCGACTCCCCCGTCAGCGCCGCCTGGTGCACCGTCAGGGCGCCGGCGCGCAGCAGCCGTACGTCCGCCGGAACGATGTCGCCCGGGCCCAGGCGCACGACGTCACCGGGAACCAACTCGTCCGCAGGGACCTCGCGGGCCTTCGGCACCGAATCCTCGTCCACGCGCCGCAGCACGGTGGCCGTGGTGGCGACCAGCTCGCGCAGCCCGGCCATGGACCTGTCCGCCCGGTACTCCCCGGACGCGCGCAGCACGCAGCTCACCACGACCAGGAGGAGGATCACCGAGGCGGTGCCCCACGCGAAGACGGCCGCCGACACCAGTCCGAGGCACCCCAGCACCGCGGTGAACGGGTCCCGCAGACTGCGGGTGAACAGCCGGGGCCAGGAGGCTTCGCGACGGGCCGCAGGCGTGTTCTCGCCGAAGCGGGCCAGGCGCTCCTCGGCCTGCGCCTCGGTCAGCCCGCGCGGACTGCTGCCGAGTCGGCTCAGCGCCTCCAGCACGGTGGGCACGCCAGGCTCCGGCGGAACCTCCGCCATGCCGGGCGCCGATACGGCCGTAGGACCAGGCACCTCGACGTGCTGCCCCGAGGCGGCGGTGGTCTCAGCCACCGGTCCGGCGCAACCGGCCTACCGGCGCGGAGCCCTGGTGCGAGCGCGCGGTCAGCTGCCCGACCATCACACGCACCACGGTGACGATGTCGGGATCATCGACGTAGTAGACCTGCCGTCGGCCCTCGCGGCGGGAGCGCACGAGCCCGGCGAGTTTCAGCTTCGCCAGATGCTGGCTGACCGCGGGCAGGGCGCCGCCGACGCGGTCGGCGAGGTGGGTGACATCGCAGTCGCCCTGGGACAGGGCCCACATGATGTGCAGCCGGGCCGACGAGGCGAGGAGACCGAACGCGGCGGCCGCCTCGGTGAGAACCTCGGTGGAGGGGTCCTCGAAGCCACCGTTCTTCTCCGCCACAGCGCTCTCCCGTCCCGCCCACATCACCATCGACGCACGTCCGCCCACCCAGTGTAGGCGTCGGCTCGGCTCCGTAGGCCGCCCGAAGACCCGGCTTCCAGTTCCCGGATTGCGCAATGTATTGAGTGAGTGACAGAACCTCAACGACTCGGGCGCAGAGACCGCCCAAGCCTCGCCACGCTCCTTCTGCCGTCTCTAGGCTTGCGCAATCAGGCAACTCGATCTGGAGGACAACGACGTGGGCATCATCGGCTGGATCATCCTCGGCCTGTTCGCCGGAGCCATCGCCAAGGTCCTGCTGCCCGGCCGCGACCCGGGCGGATTGATCGGCACCACCCTCATCGGCGTCGCCGGCGCCTTCGTCGGCGGTTGGCTCTCCGCCCACTTCCTCGACCGCCCGGTGGAGAGTCACTTCTTCGACCTCTACACCTGGGGCGCGGCCATCGGCGGCTCCCTGGTCCTGCTCATCGGCTACCGGCTGCTGTTCGGCAACTCGCGCAACTGAGCCGACGGCTGCCTCGTATCGGTCGGCGACGCCGAGGGTGTCCTTGATGCGGAGGCAGCCCAGCAGGGCACCCTCGGGGCCGCTTCTCATGGCCCTGCGGGACCGCGTCCGCGAAGCTGGCCCGGCACACCTCCCCCCGGGTGTCCCTGCCCGCTCAAAAGGGGGTAGCGGCCTGCAGGATGATGAACATGGTCACCGCGGAGTTCGCGGACGACATCGCCGAGACGGCCGTTCCCGCGGCCGCTCCCCACGCCGCCAAACCCACGGTGGTGAACACCGGCGGCCAGCTGCGGACGGCGGGAGCCGGGCCGAGCAGGGCGGTCACCCGGCGCGGTACCGGGCCCGGCGCGGCAAGGCCCGCAAGCGTGGGCACCGGGGTACCCCGGGACACCAGGGCCGCCTTGCCGATCGCTCGCGCCACCGTCCGGCGACTGCCCACGGCCCGCGCCGCCTCCTCGTCCGCCCACCGCTCCGCCGCGTACGACACGGCCGTCCGCAGCGGCCACAGGAACGGGTTGGCCCGTGCGGCGAGTTGGACGGTGAGCAGGAACCGGTGATGCCGGGCGGCGAGATGCGCGCGCTCATGGGCGAACAGCGCCCGGCGTTCGGCCGGTTCGAGGCAGTCCAGCAGGGCCGTGGTCACCAGTACCCGGCCCCGGCGGCCGCCGGGCAGCGCGTACGCGTACGGCACCTCGTCGGGCAGGACGACCACCTCGGTGCCCGGCAGCCCGGCCAGCGCCCGGTGCGCCGCACGGCGCACCCGGCCGTGCCGCCACAGCGCCGCGCCGCAGGCCGCAAGCACGACGAACAGCGCCGGGATCGCGGCCTTGCCGGCAACCTCGTCGTACGGGACCGCCGCGCGCACCTCAGGGTCCGACCAGCCGTCAGGCAGCGGATTGCCGGGCAACTGCGCCGTACCGACCACCATCACCAGCCCCAGACACACCGTGCTGCACGCCGCCATCACGGCGGCGACCCCGGTCAGCAGCCGGGCCGCGGTGCGCGGATGCAGATTCTGCTCGGCCAGGCGCGCGATCGGCCACGCCGTCAACGGCAGGACCAACGGCAGAAAGACGAACACCCCCATGAGGTCTCAGTCTTCCCCTTCGCTCCGGGAACGACCCAGCAGCTCGCGCAGGAGCCGCTCGTCGTCCGGGCCCAGGCCGGTGACGAAGCTGGCCAGCACGGCTTCCCGGTCGCTCTCCGCGTCCAGCACCTTGCGCATCCGGTGCGCCGCGAGACCGGCCTGGTCCGAGGCCGACGTCCAGGCGAAGGACCGCCCCGCCCGCTCCCGGGTCACCGCGCCCTTGGCCAGCAGCCGGGTCAGGATCGTGATCACCGTCGTATAGGCGAGGTCCCCGCCGAGGCGCTCCTGCACCCATCCCGCGGTCGCCGGCCCGTCCGCCTCACGCAGGGCCGACAGGACCAGCGCCTCCAGCTCGCCCTGCCCCCGCCGCCGGGGCCGCTGCTGGTGATCCGTCACGCCCTGTCTCCCTTCCGCTGCCGACGGTTTCCCGACGGGACATCGTATCGACGCCCAACAGCCCATTCTTTTCTACAGTGTTGTAGATTTTCAGTCGAGCCCTCTTCGGGCCCTGACCTGACATATCGAGAAGGAGTACGCAATGGGAGTTTCCCTGTCCAAGGGCGGCAACGTCTCGCTCAGCAAGGAGGCGCCCGGCCTGACCGCCGTCCTGGTCGGCCTCGGCTGGGACGTGCGCACCACCACCGGCACCGACTACGACCTCGACGCCTCCGCGCTGCTGCTCGACGCCTCCGGCAAGGTCCCGTCCGACCAGCACTTCGTCTTCTACAACAACCTCAAGAGCCCCGACGGTTCGGTCGAGCACACCGGCGACAACCTCACCGGTGAGGGCGAGGGCGACGACGAGTCGGTGAAGGTGAACCTGGCCGCCGTACCCGCCGAGATCGACAAGATCGCGTTCCCGGTGTCGATCCACGACGCCGAGAACCGCGGCCAGAGCTTCGGCCAGGTCCGCAACGCGTTCATCCGGGTCGTCAACCAGGCGAACAACCAGGAACTCGCCCGCTACGACCTGTCCGAGGACGCCTCCACCGAGACCGCGATGGTCTTCGGCGAGCTCTACCGGCACGGCGCCGAGTGGAAGTTCCGCGCGGTCGGCCAGGGTTACGCCTCCGGACTGGCCGGCATCGCCTCCGACTTCGGCGTCAACGTCTGACCCGGACGACCGCTCCGCCGGGTCCGCTGTTCGGGGGCGGGCCCGGTCGGTCCCCGTCCAGACCCCGGCCGCGACGGCGGGTTCCGGACGAGACACCTCTTTGGGGATCCGGCCCCCGGGTGAGGTGGACCATGGCCGATGATGGGCATGCCATGACCCAGCCCAGCACACTCCGCACGTCGGTGCACCGTGCGCCGTTGCCCGTTCCGCGGGCAGCCGTGTTCGCGGTGGTCGGGACGGTGCTCGGGGTGAGCGCGCATCATCTCGTCGCAGAGGGGCCCGCGCCCTGGCGGCAGAGCGGGCTCGCGGCCCTGGTGCTCTTCGGTGTCGGGCTGCTCGGTGCACGGCGACCCCGCTCCCTGGCCACGGTCGTGGCGACGTGCGGTGCGGCACAGACGGGGCTGCACGTGTGGCTCATGACCGCGCACGCGCACGGTGCTGCGGCGGCTCCGACGGCCATGTCCGGCCACCTGCACCACGACGCGCATCAGGCGTGGCACGGGCGGCTGCACGACTCGGTGACGATGACGGCGGTGCACGTGGTCGCGGCCGTGCTCGTCGCCGTCCTGCTGCACCGCGCGGACACGGTCTGCTGGTCGCCGGCGCGCGGTCTGACGACGGCCGTCGAGGCGGTACGGACGCGTCTCGCCTGGGTCCGGCTCGCGTTGGCCGGCGGCCGCCCGGTCGTGCCGTGGCCGTCGGTGCTCGTCCTGGCCTGGCTGGAGCGACCGCCCGTCGAAGAGGCGGTGCTCGCGGACGTGGTGGTACGGCGGGGTCCTCCCCGGGCTGGTCTCGTCCTCGCCCACTGACCTTGCCGAGGCGGCTCCCGCGAAGGCGAAGCAGCCGCCGCGCGCTCCCCCATGCCTGGAGACACCCACACCATGTTGAAGCACAGCGCCGTCCGCCGGCTGACCGTCCTGACCGCGGCCGGCGCCACCGCCGTCCTGCTGAGCGCCGGTCCCGCCTCCGCCCACGTCGAGGTCGAGTCCGAGAAGGCGCAGGCCCTCGCCCAGAGTGTCGAGATCGCCTTCGACGCCGAGTCCGAGTCGGACACCGCCGGCATCACCGAGATCCGTGTCGTCCTGCCCGAGGGCATCGCCCCGGCCGACGTGACGTACGGCGAAGGCCCCAAGGGCTGGGCCTTCACGGCCAACGACGACGGCTACACCGTGAAGGGCCCGGCCGTGAAGGCCGGCTCCGACGCCGAGTACTCCGTCGTCGTCAAGCAGCTGCCCGACGCGAAGGAGCTGCCGTTCAAGACGCTCCAGACGTACAGCGACGGCCGTACCGACCGCTGGATCGCGCTGGACGAAGACGGTGAGAACCCTGCCCCGGTCCTCAAGCTGAAGGCGGCAGCGGCGGGCGCGACGCCGATCGGCTCGCCCTCCCCGAGCTCCCCGGCGTCCGCGTCGCCGACGCCGAGCGCCGCGGAGACGACCGCCTCCTCCGCGTCCCCGCAGTCCGAGGCCGCCGAGGAGAAGGACGACGACGGCGGACTGTCGGGCGGGGCCTGGGCCGGCATCGTCGCGGGCATCCTCGTCGTGGCCGCCGCCGTGGTCTTCTTCGTGCGCCGCAAGGGCGGCGCCCCGGCCGAGTAGTCCGGTCCGGCGTACGGCAGGGCCCTCGCACCGTCTCCGGGTGTGAGGGCCCTCGCGCGTTCGCCCTACGTCAGCCGTGACGTCAGTCGTGCGGTGCCTTCCCGCTCACCCGGTGGTCGGCATGGCTGAGCGCCTCCAGCACCAGGCGCCGCAGATGGCCGTCGCTGAGGCGGTAGAAGATGTACCGGCCCTCCCGACGGGTGTCGACCAGCCCGGCGAGCCGCAGCTTGCCGAGGTGTTGGCTGACGGCCGTGCGCGACGCCTCGCAGCGTTCGGTGAGGGAGCCGACGTCCGACTCGCCCTGCGCGAGCAGCCACAGCAGATGCAGCCGGGTGGCGTCCGACAGCATCGCGAACACACCGGTCGCCTCGGCGAGCCGTGCGCTGTCCGGGGCACGCAGATGCACATCGGCCGCAAGTGAGATCGGCTGGCTTTCGGGCATGGGGCCAGCCTAGAGGCATCCGGCACAGGGCTGGGCAGACGTCCGGGTGTCGTCGACTTCCGGCCATCATGTGCGCAGGTGCGCACATGATGGCTACACTCGTGAGAAGCCGCCCCTCCGCCCTGTCCGGGAGCCGCCCGCATGCTCGCCGTCCTGCGCGACCGCACCTATCGCCACCTCTTCGCCGCCCAGGTCATCGCCCTGGTCGGCACCGGCCTGGCCACGGTGGCCCTCGGACTGCTCGCCTACGACATCGCCGGCGCCGACGCGGGCTCGGTGCTCGGCACCGCGCTCGCGATCAAGATGGTCGCGTACGTCGCGATCGCCCCGGCCGTCGCAGCGGTCGCCGACCGGCTGCCGCGCCGCACGCTCATGGTGACCGCCGACCTCACCCGAGCCGGGGTCGCACTGCTGCTGCCCTTCGTGGACCAGGTCTGGCAGGTGTACGTCCTGGTCTTCCTCCTCCAGTCCGCGTCGGCCGCGTTCACCCCGACCTTCCAGGCCGTCGTCCCGGACGTGCTGCCGGCGGAACGCGACTACACGCGGGCGCTGTCGATGTCCCGGCTCGCCTACGACCTGGAGAGCCTGTTCTCCCCTGCGCTGGCGGCGGCTCTGCTGTCCGTCATCACGTACAACTGGCTGTTCACGGGCACCGTGCTGGGCTTCCTCGCGTCGGCCGCGCTCGTCGTCACCGTCGTACTGCCCACGCCGGCCGCCGCCTCCGCTCCGCGCACCGGCGGCGCGTACGCCAGGGCCACGGCGGGCAGCCGGCTCTTCTTCGTGGTCCCGCAACTGCGCGCCCTGCTCGCCCTGAACCTCGCGGTCGCCGCCGCGAGCGCGATGGTGACCGTCAACTCGGTCGTCTACGTACGGGACTTCCTGGGACTGTCGGCGGGCACCGTGGCCTTGGCGCTCGGCGCGTACGGCGCGGGTTCGATGGTCGTGGCGCTCGTCCTGCCGCGGGTGCTGGACAGGGTGGCGGACCGGACGGTGATGCTGCGCGGCGCGCTGCTGCTCGGCGTCGTCTTCGCCGGGCTGGGGGCCGTCACGGCGGTGTCGGAAGGGAGTTGGCGGCTGCCCGCCCTACTGGCCCTGTGGGCCGCGTTCGGCGCCGCCTGCTCGATGGTCCTGACGCCGACCGGGCGGTTGATCCGACGCTCGGCGCCCGCCGGGGAGCGGACGGCGGCCTTCGCGGCGCAGTTCTCGCTCTCCCACGGGTGCTGGCTGCTGACCTATCCGCTGGCGGGGTGGCTCGGTGCGGCGGCCGGACTGCAGGCTGCCGTCGTCGCGCTGGGGGCGATCGCACTGGGCGCCTCCCTGCCGGCCGTACGGCTGTGGCAGAACCCCACGGTCAGGGCGGTCGGCCTCGAGCACGACCACACCGGTCTCCCGCTACTTCTTCGAGACGGCACGGGTCACGCGACCCGGGGGTCGGATCGTCTTCGACGTGATGACAGAGACCTGCCTGGACCCGGCCACGGTACGTGCCTGGGCGACGCAGGGCGGGGCGGGGCACGACTCCTACCCAGCCGCCCCACTGGGGATCAGGTTCTTGTCAGACGCCACCGGCGGACGTAACTCCGGGGAGGACACCTGCCGCGCCGATCTCCGGCTCGGACAAGAAATACCTCCCCCATCACGGCAACCCTTGCGTGCTTGGCGCCGACTGACAGGTGTCCGGGCCCAAGGCAGCGGCCCACTGCACCAGAAAGACACGTCGTTGCCAGATCAGAAACGCTCTCATCGCCGCCATCCGGCAACTCCCCGCGTGCTCGCCGCCGCCGTCGTTCTCGCAGCCGCGGCCGCTGCCGTACCGCTGGTCGCCCTGGCCGCGCGCACCCCGGAGGCCGGCACGCCGACCACGGCCGCCGACGCAGCGACCGGCAGCGGCCGCTACTTCGGCACGGCGGTCGCTGCGGGCAGGCTGGGCGACTCCACGTACTCCGCCATTCTCGACCGGGAATTCAAGATGATCACCCCGGAGAACGAGATGAAGTGGGACGCCATCGAACCCTCCCGGGGTTCGTTCACCTTCGCCGCCGCCGACTCGATCGTCAGCCACGCCTCCGCGCACGGCCAGCGCATGCGCGGCCACACCCTGGTGTGGCACTCCCAGCTGCCCGGCTGGGTCAAGTCCATCACCGACGCGGGCACCCTGCGCACGGTGATGAAGAACCACATCACCCAGGAGATGACCCACTACAAGGGCAAGATCTACGCCTGGGACGTGGTCAACGAGGCCTTCGCCGACGGCGGCAGCGGCCAGCACCGCAGCTCCGTGTTCCAGGACGTACTGGGCAACGGCTTCATCGAGGAGGCCTTCCGCACCGCCCGGAACGCCGACCCGGCGGCCAAGCTCTGCTACAACGACTACAACATCGAGAACTGGTCGGACGCCAAGACCCAGGGCGTCTACAAGATGGTCAAGGACTTCAAGTCGCGCGGCGTGCCCATCGACTGCGTCGGCTTCCAGAGCCACTTCGGCGCAGGCGGGCCGCCGGCCAGCTTCCAGACCACCCTGTCCAACTTCGCCGCGCTCGGCGTGGACGTCCAGATCACCGAGCTCGACATCGCCCAGGCGTCCGCCACCGCGTACACCGACGCCGTCAAGGCCTGCGTGAACGTCGCTCGCTGCACGGGCATCACGGTGTGGGGCATCCGCGACAGCGACTCCTGGCGCACCGGTGAGAACCCGCTGCTGTTCGACAACAGCGGTAACAAGAAGCCCGCCTACAACGCGGTGCTCACCGCCCTGGGCGGCAGCAGCGGCGGGGGCACGCCGGGCGGCGGCACGGCGAGCGGGGGCACGGCGAGCGGCGGCACGGCGAGCGGGGGCACGGCGAGCGGGGGCATCACCTCCGGCACCGTCTACACGCTCTCCAACGCAGCCGCCGGACGCGTTCTCGACGAGCCCGCGGGACACAACGGCAACGGCACCCCGCTCCAGGTGTGGGACGCCAGCGGCGCCTCCAACCAGCAGTGGCGGGCCGGCCGGAACAGCGACGGCACCTACACGCTGACCAACGTCGCCAGCGGCCGGGTACTGGACGAGCCGGCCAACCGGACGGCCAACGGGACGAGGACGACGGTCTGGGACGCCAACGGCGGCGCCCACCAGCGCTGGAAGGCCCGCCGGAACAGCGACGGCTCCTACACGCTCACCAACGTCGCCAGCGGCCGGGCGCTGGAGATCCCCGGCGGTCGGACCGCCAACGGCACTCCCGTCCAGATCTGGGACTCCAGGAACGGCGCCAACCAGCACTGGAACTTCAAGCCGACCGTGGCGCCGAAGAGCGACACGTGTGCTCTTCCGTCGACGTACCGGTGGACCTCGACGGACGCGCTGGCGCAGCCGGCGAACGGGTGGGCCTCGCTGAAGGACTTCACCACCGTGACGTACAACGGCAAGCACCTGGTCTACGGGACGAACTACTCGGGATCGGACTACGGCTCCATGGCGTTCAGCCCGTTCACGAACTGGTCGGACATGGCGTCGGCCCGCCAGACCGGCATGAGCCAAAAAGCGGTGGCGCCCACACTGTTCTACTTCGCGCCCAAGAAGATCTGGGTGCTGGCGTACCAGTGGGGTCCGTGGCCCTTCAGCTACCGCATCTCCAGCGACCCCACCAACCCCAACGGCTGGTCCGACGCGCAGCCGCTGTTCACCGGCAGCCTCCCCCGCACCGACTCCCCCACCGGCCCGATCGACCAGACCCTGATCGCCGACGACAAGAACATGTACCTGTTCTTCGCCGGTGACAACGGCAAGATCTACCGGGCGACCATGCCGATCGGGAACTTCCCGGGCAGCTTCGGCTCGTCGTACACGACGGTCATGAGCGACACGGTGAAGAACCTCTTCGAGGCGCCGCAGGTCTACAAGGTCAAGGGCCAGAACCAGTACCTCATGATCGTCGAGGCTCGGGGTGCGAACGAGCGGCGCTACTTCCGCTCGTTCACCGCCACCAGCCTGAACGGACCGTGGACCCCGCAGGCCGCCACCGAGTCCAACCCCTTCGCGGGCAAGGCCAACAGCGGCGCCACCTGGACCAACAACATCAGTCACGGTGACCTGGTCCGCGACAACCCCGACCAGACCATGACCATCGACCCCTGCAACCTGCAGTTCCTCTACCAGGGCAAGTCCCCCAACACACCGTCGACCACCCCCTACGACCGCCTGCCGTACCGACCGGGCGTCCTCACTCTGAAGCACTGACCTGCCCGGTCCACGATGATCGTGAGGGAACCCCAGCCGTACGTCGGCTGGGGTTTCCGGCCATCGTCACCGGTCAGGCGCTTCCGTGGTGCGGTCCGGAAGCCGGGACTGACACGGCAGTTGTAGATCGTGCGCACGCGGGTGGGACGTCGCCCAACGCCGGTTGGTCCCTGCAGCCGTGGTCGATGCGACACCAAGAGCATCGGCGGGCATTCGTTCACGGCCGGCGGTCTCCAGGGCGGCGGGCCATCGGCTCACCAGGCAGGGCGGATCGGTCCCGGCGGTGCAAGGAGTGTCAGGTCGGCGACGAGTTCGCTGAAGCGCGCCTGGCCCAGTACTTCTCGCCACGGTGCGACGGCAGTCCGGGCTGCCTGGTCGGCGGCGCGCGTGGCGGCCCAGCCGGTCTCGGTCAGTCCCAGGAGGCGGGCGCGGGCATCGTGCGGGTGTGGATGCCGCTCCACGTAACCCTTTCGGACCAGCTCCTCGACCAGCTGGGCGGCGGCCTGCTTGGTCACCCCCAAGTGCTCGGCCAGGTCGGCCGTGGTGGCGCCGCCTGCAGAGATGCGGGCAAAGGCGAAGCCGTGTGCGGGTCGTAGGTCCTCGAATCCCTGCTGGGACACGCTGGTGTGGATTTCCTGCACCAGCTGTCCGGAGAGTGCCAGCACGAGTGCGGAGAAGGCCAGGGCGTCGTCCATGGACTTGACTATAACTCGTCAAGCCGCTTGTCTATCTTCTAGACAAGTAACTTGTCGAGGGGAAGGCTGGAGCATGCCGTTCATCCGCAGTGACGAGGCCGTCGTACACGAGATTCACGGTGGCCGTTTCGTTTCCTACGTCCGTCCGGACACCGGCAGCCGGGACCTCGCCGCCTGGCGCGTCGAGATCCCGGCCGCAATGGCGGGGCCGACCCACACGATCAGCGACGAGGAGACCTTCTACGTCCTCTCCGGGTGCCTCCGACTCACCATCGACGGTGAGAGCGCCGAACTCCACGCAGGTGACGCGGCAGTGGCACCTGCAGGCTCCGAACTGGCGGTCGCCAACACCACCGACCAGCCCGCCCACATGTGGGTCACCACACGTGTGGGGCTCATCGCCAAACTGGCTGACGGCAACGTCATCACACCGCCCTGGGCTCACTAGTGTGCTGGTGACCGCGTAGAACGAATCAGGTTCGCCGGGTTCTTCAGGCCGCGGTGGCGAGGGGGCGCCCGCCCCGGCGGATGCCCTTCTCGCTGCGGATTCGGGCGCGTTCCTTGCGCGTGCTGCGGGGCGACGGCGAAGGAGACTTCGAAGCCAGGTGGACTCCTGGATCAACGAGTCGTGTCCGAGGGCACGGACGGCGACCTCCTCGAGACCTGTACCGCACGGTGACCGGAAAAAAGTTCTCGGCTCATGGCAACCCTCTGCGGGGCCTGTGCCCACAAGGAGTCGGATCCAGCCGTTCCGGAGCCTGGATCTGCCACCTCTGGTGAATGGCACGCAAGGAGAACACCTCCCCATGACCGACCCCACGAACGGCGGGCGCCGCGGGCGCCATCGCCGTCGCTGGACCGCCACCGCCGTACTGCTCGGTGCGCCCCTCGCCGTTGTGCCGTATGTCCTGTTCACGCAGGAGGACTCGCAGGCCGCGACGGTCGACGGCAACGCCTACTACCGGCTGGTCTCCGTGCGCAGCGGCAAGGTGCTGGACGTCAACGGCTTCTCCACCGCCGACGGCACCCGTATCCAGCAGTGGACCGACCAGAACACCGCCAACCAGCAGTGGAAGCTGAAGTCCACCGGGGACGGCTACTACGAGCTGGTGAACCGCAACAGCGGCAAGGTGCTGGGCGTAGCAGGCAATTCCACCGCTCAGAGGGCCGCCGTCGAGCAGCAGACCGACAGCTCCGCCGCCTCCCAGGAGTGGCAGCTCAAGGAGGTGAGCGGTTCCGACGCCGTCACCTTCACCTCCCGCAGGAGCGGCCAGGTCCTGGACGTCCTCGGAGGCTCCACGGCCCAGGGTGCCGCGGTCGTCCAGTATCCGAGCACGGGCGGCAGCAACCAGCAGTGGAAGCTGGTGAAGACGGGCGGGACCCGGGCGTCCGGGGCCGGCGAGGCGCAGGCCACGGCCGCGGCCGGACCGTATGTGTGGAAGAACGCCCAGGTGGTGGGCGGCGGCTACGTCACCGGTCTGGTGTTCAACCAGAAGGAGAAGGGCCTGCTGTACGCGCGCACCGACATGGGCGGCGCCTACCGCTGGGACACCGCGGCCGAGCAGTGGATCCCGCTGACCGACTGGATCGGCGAGAAGGACTGGAACCTGCTGGGCATCGATGCGGTGGCCACCGACCCCGTCGACCCGGGCCGGCTCTACCTCGGGGCGGGTACCTACACCAACGAGTGGGGGAGCAACGGCGCGATCCTGCGCTCCACGGACCGGGGCCGCACCTTCCAGCGCACCAATCTGCCCTTCAAGGTGGGCGGCAACGAGGACGGCCGCGGGGCGGGCGAGCGGCTCGTGATCGACCCGGCCGACCACAGCAACCTGCTGCTGGGCAGCCGCAAGAACGGCCTGTGGCGCAGCACCGACTACGGCGTGACATGGCGGCAGGTCTCCTCGTTCCCGGTCAAGGACGGGGCGAGCAGCGGCGCGGGCATCTCCTTCGTGACGTACGGCCCGGCCGGCAGCAAGACGATCTACGTCGGCGTCGGCGACAGGTCCACCTCCCTGTACCGCTCCACCGACGGCGGCAACACCTGGCAGGCCGTCTCCGGGCAGCCCACCGGCCAGATGCCGCAGCACGGCGTGCTCTCCGGTGACGGCTCGCTGTACCTGACGTACACCAACGCCCTCGGACCCAACGGCGTGACGGGGGGCTCGGTGTGGAAGTACACGCCGGCCCGCGGGGCGTGGCAGAACATCTCCCCGTCCAGTGGCAGCTACGGGTTCTCCGGTCTGGCCGTCGACCCGCGCAAGCCGTCCACGGTGATGGTCACCACCCTCGGCCGCTGGTACCCCCAGGACGAGGTCTACCGCAGCACCGACGGCGGTACGAGCTGGAAGGCACTGGCCGACAGGTCGGTGCGCAGCGCCTCCGCCGCTCCCTACGTCGGCACCCACACCGGGCACTGGATGACCGCCCTGGCCATCGATCCCTTCGACTCCGGGCACGTGCTGTACGGCACCGGCAACGGCATCCTGCGCAGCAAGGACGCCAACGCCTCCGACAGCGGCGGTACCAGCCACTGGAGCATGGGCGCCCGCGGGCTGGAGGAGACCGCGCTGATCGACGCGATCGCTCCTCCCGGCGGCGCCGCCGTCATCACCTCCATGGGCGACCAGGGCGGCTTCCGGCACGACGACCTGACCAAGGTGCCCTCCGGGCGGCTGAAGAACCCGATGATGACCAACAGCACCGACATCGACTTCGCCCAGTCCAAGCCCTCGACGATGGTCCGCGTCGGCCGTGGCGGCGCGCAGGACGGCGCCTACTCCACCGACGGCGGCAGCAGCTGGAACGGCTTCAAGGCAGAGCCGGTGGCCGGTGCCCAGGACGGTCATGTCGCCCTCGCGGCGGACGGCTCCACCATCGTCTGGACCGAGGCCGGTCAGGCTCCGTACCGCTCGACCGACATGGGGGCGAGCTGGTCGAGGGTCGGTGGCCTGGGCAACGACGCCGTGGTCGTCGCCGACCGCTCCTCGGCCGGGACCTTCTACTCCCTGTCCGGCGGCACGCTCTACGCCAGCACCGACGGCGGGCGCAGCTTCACCGCCCGCGCCGGCAACCTGCCCGCCGGCCGGCTCACGGCCGTCCCCGGCATCGCCGGGGACCTGTGGATCGCCGGCAGTGGCAAGGGGCTGCTGCACTCCACCGACGGCGGCCGCAGCTTCACCACGCTCAAGACGGTGCAGTCCGCCTCCGCCCTCGGCTTCGGCAAGGCCAAGCCGGGCACCGGCTACCAGGCGCTGTACCTGATCGGCTCCGTCAAGGACGTCACCGGAGTCTTCCGCTCCACCGACAAGGGCGCCACCTGGCTCCGCGTCAACGACGACGCCCACCAGTGGGGCGCCATCGGCGGCGTCGGCGTCGTCACCGGCGACCCCGACGTCTACGGCCGCGTCTACGTCGGCACCAACGGACGCGGCCTCCAGTACGGCGACCCGTCCTGACCTACCTCCACCCCGACCGGGGCCGCAGGCACAACGGCCTGCGGCCCCGCCTGGCCGTCCACCGGCCGGCGCGATCACGGAGGTCCGTCCCGTCCAGGAGCCGTCCGATGGTCCTGAGGTTTTGGAGGGCCTGCGAGTTCGGTGCGCGGCCGGCGCCGGCAGGTCTCTCGTGGCCATCGACGAAGCCCGGCCGTCGGTTAGGTCCCGGACGAGTCTCCGGGGCGCCCCCGCACAGGCCGGGGATGCAGCCATCTCCTTCAGAGCTGGAACCCCCGGACAGAGCTGGAACCCCCGGAAGCCGACCGCGCGCTTGGGAGCCTAGGGCCTGACATCGAGGCGGTCGTGATCAGTACGCCCGGGTGACGCCCAGGTGCTGCAGGGCCGCCGTCCAAAGGCGGTGGCCGGTTAGGCCACCTGGCGGGTTGTGACTGTGCCGGTCAGCGGTCCACGGGGTCTTGCGTGCTTGCATCGCGCCAGGAGGCATACGACATGGATGACGAGCGACAGCAGGACCCCCGTCCCCGACTCACCGCGTCCCGGCGGCGTGTGCTGGCCGCGGCCGCCCTCGCGCCCACCCTCACCGGGGCGCCTGCCGAGGCCCGCGCCCTGTCCGCCGGGCCGAAGCCCCGCGCCCTGGTCGGACCAGTGATGACCAAGCTGGCGGACTGGGCGGACGTGCGCGGGGCTCTCGGCCGGCCCGGTGACATGAAGCGGTTCATGTACCACACGGCCTTTCCGCGCCTGGACCTCACGGTCTTCTCCCAAGGCATCCGGATCGACCCCGCGCTCGCCCTGGGCACACACGTGTCCTTCGTCCGGTACGCGGACCACAGCACGCTTCTGATGGGCGACGCGGTCGTCACCGAGGGCGAACTGCAGTGCTTCAGTGATGTGTTGCAGCAGCACGGGATCGCGCAGACCGCCATCCACAAGCATCTGCTCGCCCACCGGCCGGCCGTCTGGTGGGTTCATCTGCACGCCCACGGCCACGATCCGGTCGCCGTCGCCCGCGGGCTGCGCGCCGCGTTCGACCGCACCGGCACCCCGCCCGCCGAACCCGCCGTCTCCTCGCCGCCCGTCGACCTGGACACCGCCGCGATCGACGCCGCCATGGGCGTCAAGGGCATCGCCGACGGCAAGATCTACAAGTCCACCTATGTGCGCCGAGAGACCATCGCCGACGGCCCGGTGATCCTGCCGCCGGGTCTGGGCGCCACCACCTCCGTCAACTTCCAGCCGCTCGGCGGCGGAAGGGCCGCCATCAGCGGTGACCTGGTCATGATCGCCAAGGAGGTCCAGCCCGTCCTCGTGGCGCTGCGGCGCGGTGGCGTCGAACTCGTCGAAGTGCACCACCACAACCTCACCGACGAACCGCGCCTGTTCTTCGTCCACTACTGGGCCGTCGGCGACGCCGTCAGGTTCGCCAAGGCCATTCGCCGGGCCGTGGACACCACCGACGTCGTACCGATGCCCGGAGGAGCCTCCTGATGACCGCGGACGACGAGACGGTCTTCTGCCCGTTCGACTTCAGCGAAGCACTGGAGTTCGACCCCGCGCTCGCGGACCTGATGCGGCGCGACGCTCCCGCACGTATCCGGCTTCCCTACGGTGACGGGGACGCCTGGCTGGTCACCGGCTTCGACGCGGTCAAGCGGGTGACCACCGACCACCGCCTCAGCCGGGCCGCCATCATGGGCCACGACTACCCGCGGCTGACCCCCGAGCCCATCGTCTCGGCCGAATCGATCAACGTGATGGACCCGCCGCACAGCAGCCGCGTCCGCCGGCTGGCCTCGCAGGCCTTCACCCAGCAGCAGGTCGACGGGATGCGGGGCCGGATCACCCGGCTCGCGGACGCCCTGCTGGACGAGATGGAGCAGGAGGGCTCGCCGGCGAACCTGGTCCAGCACCTCTCCGACCCGCTTCCGCAGCACACCATCCTGGACCTCCTCGGCGTCGAACGCGCGGAATGGCCCCGGATGCAGGAGTCCGTGCGCCGGCTGCTCGTCGTCGGCGCGGACAGCAAGGAGGCCGCGGCGAGCGCCAAGGCCGATCTGACGGCGTACTTCGCCAAGCTCGTCGAGCAGCGCCGGAACTCACCCGGTGAGGACCTCATCAGCGCGATGGCCGCGGCGCGGGACGGCGACGACCAGCTCGACGACAGGGAACTGGCGGTCATGGCGCTGACGCTGACGCTCAGCGGCCAGGACACGGCGACATGCCAGATCAGCGACATCGCGTACCTGCTCCTGACGCGTCCCGAGCTGATGGAGCACCTCAGGCGCCGGCCGGAGACCCTGACCGACGTGCTGCAGGAGATGCTCCGCCACATCCCGTTCCGCAAGGGGGTCGGGATCCCCCGGGTGGCGCTCGAGGACTTCGAGCTGGACGGCGTACGGATCCGGGCGGGCGACTTCGTCCACGTGTCGTACCTGACGGCGAACCGTGACCCGGAGCGCTTCGCGGACTCGCACGTCCTCGACCCCGAGCGGCCGTACCAGCCGCACATGACCTTCGGCTGGGGCGGACACCGGTGCATCGCGGTGCCGTTGGCCATGGCGGAGCTGGAAGTGGCGGTCGGGCGACTTCTGGAGCGCTTCCCCGGGCTGCGGCTTGCGGTGCCGCCGGAGGAAGTGCGGTGGGACACGGAGACGATCCGGCGGTTTCCGCTGGAGTTGCCGGTGGCTTGGTAGGCGACGACCGCATCCCGTCCGCTACTGGCGGTGGCGGCGGGATGCCTGCCGTGGTGGCAGAGTCAAGGTGATCTGTCGGATGAGCTGCTGAAAGCAGGCCAGGGACGCGAGGGCGGGCAGGGCGGCTCCGGCGATACCGGTGAAGGTCCGGTCGGCCTGAGCTACGCAGAGCATGATGGCGACGGAGGAAAACAGCACGACGATGAACCATGAGTGCAGGGCTCGGCGCCGATGCAAGGCAGTGCGGAGGATGGAGAGGGACGCCACCATCCAGGGGCCGTAGACGAGAACAGGCCATTGATGGATCATCCCGCTCTTCGAACCGGACGAAATGTTCTGCAGAGGCGCGTATGCCGCCATACCGCCGAATACGCTGACCATCGCCACGATGACGGCGACGAATGCGACGATCACGAAACTGCCGGTCTGCAACCACTTGAGCCGGAGTTTTCCGGCTCGTGTCTTCCGATGCCCGACAGCTGAGCGTCGGATGGGCGGAAGCTGGGCGGTGATCTGCGCCAGGTTCTCCATCGGGCCGGTGAACTGGGCGCCGGCCGGGGGCTCGCTGTGCGGCGGCGGCACTCCGGCCGGCTGCTCCGCCGGGGCTGCCTCCTGCAGGAGATAGGCGAGTTCCTCGACCGGGTCCCAGCCCGAGACGGCGGGTCCCAGGGGAACCCCTGTGTCAAGGGGATCGACAGGACTGCCGTGCCAGTCGGCATCCGACCCGTACAGGGTGGCGTCGGGATGCCATTCACGTACAAAGGAGGGGTCCATATAGTCGTGATTCATGGAAACCCCCTCCCGTCACGCACAGTCCGCGTGACAGCCGGACTTTTCCTGGTCGTTCCACCGCTGGTTGAGTTCCTTCTGAGCTGCCTCCAGAAGTGCGAGGAAGTCGCGCAGCAGGGATTCGGTGACCTGGGGTTCGATCCGCGTTCGGTCCTCGCGCAAGACGCCACACGGCTCAAGCACAGAGCGTGACGGACCGGTCACGTAAGTGTATTTCCCCACTTTCACCTCCCCGGTCGCAGGCAGTTTGCTCTTCCCCGTGTCGCGCTGAGGCAAGCCATAGGGCCTAGCTTTCGTCATATCCCGCTAACGCTGCGCCCCCTCCTCCAGATGCGCGGCAAATGAGTGACACCGGTGTGGGGGAAATGTTGGGGAGAGCGTTTATTAATTAATGCCATTTACGCCCCACCCCGCACGTTATGAGTCGAGTAGTTTTTCTTCTCAAATCCTCTTGAACAATGCACCAAGTCGCCCTCCGGCGGCCGCCCGCGCCGGTCCCCCGTTCCGTCCGGCGTCCCGGGCAGGACGCGTTTCCCCAGGTCAGAGGCGATTTTTTCGTTCCAGCGTCCCGAAACTCGCGATGGAATGGCGGACGGGACGGATCGTGGCACAGGCTTGGGCCATCCAAGCAGGGCGCCTCGCCGGACACGGTGCTCGTCCCTGCTCAACTCCGGCTTCGCAGACGGCAGTTCGCATCTCGCAGCTCGCAGCCGGAAGATCACCTTCCTTCCTTACAGAGAAAGCAGTCCAGCCATGCGTATCGCCAACCGTTTCGCCTCCCGTGCGGCCGCCTCCTCCATGGTCGTCGCCGCCGCCCTCGCGGTCGTCGGATTCCAGGCCGCCGGGCAGGCCGCCTCCGCCGCCACCACGAAGGCGTCCTCCGTCGTCACCTGCACCACGGCGAACACCGCGCTGACCGTCACCGAGGCGGCCCGTCCGATCAACCACCTGCTGCTCAAGGCCACCAACACCGGCGCCAAGCCCTGCTACGCCTACAGCGCGCCGCTCCTGCGGGCCGGCGCCGACGCGCAGGCTCCGCTGCCGTGGGCCGACGAGACCATTCCGCAGTCCGTGCTGGTGCTCGAGCCCGGTCAGTCCGCCTACGCCGGCATCACGACGTCCTCCCCCGACGGCGAAGGCGGCGCCACCGAGAAGACGCTGGGCGTGTTCTTCGTCGACAGGAACGGCAGCTCGGTCAACAAGGAGAAGACCCTGAAGCTGCCCAACGGCGGCGTCTTCTTCAACAGCGCCGCCACCGTCACCTACTGGCAGGACAACGCGGCGGACGCCCTGTCCTGGTAGCGGCGGATCCGACGGCTCTCGTCCCTCTCAGGGCTCACGGACTCACGGGCTCACAGGCTCAGAGGGGGAGGACGCCGGGGAACACGCCGTGGCCCACGTCGGGTTCGGTGAGGGCGAGCCAGCCGTGGCCGCGGACGCGGGTGGCCGGGCCGACCTGGCCAGGGTCGATGGAGAGGTGGCCGCAGGCGGTCTCGGCGCCGGCCGTTCCCGCGTTGGGCGGGACGTCGTCGGACTCGGCCTCGTACTCCGGGTCGTCCGCCGCGAGGGTCTCCCAGGGCAGCGGGTCGCCCACCCATTCGGGGTCGTCGTAGGCCGTGTACCGGCGGATCACCCGCCCTTCCTCGGCCACCACCCACACGTCGGAGCCACCGGCGTCGTCCAGGAAGAAGAACTGGGCCCGGCCGCAGCGGGCGCTGAGCCGTTCGATCGTCTCGATCATGTCGAACCAGGGTGTGCCGAGGAGGAGGGCGAGCGGGCCGTGTACGAGCCGCCAGCCGTCCAGTTCCGGGGTGATGAAGGCCCGGCCCACGGTGCGGGTGGCGCCGTCGTGGCCGGTGAGGGCGACGGTGTCGTGGCCGCCCTCCATGGCCTCGCGGCCGCCCCGGACGGTGATGGGCCGCCGGTCGTGCAGGCCCAGCACCTCGAACAGTTGCTCGTACGACGCTCCGGGCACGGCCAGCCACCACCCGGCCAGGCCCGGCGACGGAAGGCTCGGTGTCTCGTGCGGGATCTTCACGCGTATCAGCCGCTCGATCGCCGCCTGGTCGCGCCGGTCGAGGGCATCGGCGCCGCCGCCCGCGACCAGCGCCGTCATCGCTCCCCGTCGGGTCCTCGGGGACTCGGCCGGGTCGCGGCGCAGCCTGCGCAGCCGCGGCCGGAAGGAGTCGGCGAGCAGCCGGGCGTACTCCGCGGCCTTGTATTCGTAGACGGCGCGGCCTCGGGAGAAGGCTTCCACCAGGGCCCGCAGCCCGGCATCGGAGTCCACCCGCAGCCTGACCAGACCGGAGAAGCCGTTCCCCCGCAGCCTGCGGTCGGGATCGGCCGCGGCGGCCGCGTACCGGTCGGCCGCACGCTCGTCGAACACGCCCAGGAGCCGGCCCAGTTGCCAGTCCGGCATCTCCCCCTGCCGCCATGC
This sequence comes from Streptomyces sp. NPDC050121, assembly GCF_044460385.1. Lineage (NCBI taxonomy): Bacteria > Bacillati > Actinomycetota > Actinomycetes > Kitasatosporales > Streptomycetaceae > Streptomyces > Streptomyces sp. NPDC050121. The sequence continues at coordinate 128,431 of NZ_JBITJV010000015.1, forward strand.
CGTGACGACCGCGTCGAAGGCCGGCGGCCCGCTGCGCGCCAGCACCCGCATCACCGGCTGCAGATCACGCGTGCTCTTTCGGTCGGCGGCGGCGCGCAGCACGGCGGGCAACAGGGCGTCCGGCTGCCGCGTCACCCGGGTCGCGGCGGCCGCGGCACGCGAGGCGTCCGCGCAGAGCAGGTCCTCCATGAGGGATTCGATCTCGATCTCCATGGAGGAGCACGCTACTCACACCGGTTCGGGCTGGGGTTCCGGTTGCCGCGCCAGGGCGGTCCTCGGTTCCCACGCCGTGGTGGTCCGTACATAGCCGTAGACCACCGAGGCCATCGCCAGCAGCAGAAGCGGACCGTAGACCCAGGGGCGGCCGGCCAGCTGCAACGGCAGATAGCGGTACGACAGCAGGAGCGCGGTGAAGACCGTCGTGCCGTACGCGACCAGCCGGATCCCCGAGCGTTCCCAGCCGCGGTCGTACGTGCGCAGTGCTGCCTCGATCGTGAGCGCGAACACCACGCCGGCGAGGAGATCCGCGCCGTAGTGGTAGCCGAATCCCAGCGTCGCGGTCAGCGTGGCGATCAGCCAGACCGCGCCGGCGAAGCGCAGCGCCCTCGGGCCCTTCCGGGAATGGACGAAGATCGTGACGGCCCATGCCGTGTGCAGGCTGGGCATGCAGTTGCGCGGGGTGACCCCGTCGAACGGCATGGCGTGCGGGGCGGTGAGCGGCGGCGCCGTGTCCGGCCACAGATCGGCCGCCGCCCACTGCACGCTGGGGTGCGATTCCGTCCACAGGCTGATCGCCGCCCAGTGCTGGGTGCCGTCGCCGAAGGCGAAGATCGGGCCGACCACCGGGAAGATCATGTAGAAGGCCGGTCCGAGGAGGCCGATCGCCAGGAAGGTGCGCACCAGGTGATGGGTCGGGAAGCGGCGCTCGACCGCCACGTTGCGCAGTTGGTACAGCGCGACGACGACCGCGGCGACGGGAAGCTGGCCGTAGACGAAGTCGAGGATGTTGAAGCCGGTCGCGCCGGTGGCCGTGACGATCCGGCCCATCAGCCACGAGGGGTTGCCGAGCGCGTGATCGGCGGCGGCCACGTACTGGTCGAGCACCATGGGGCGGGTCTTCGAGGTGATGAGCAGCCAGGTGTCCCCGGTCTTGCGGCCGGTCATCAGCAGCAGACCCAGCCCGGCGCCCTTCAGCAGCAGTACCCGTTCCCGGCCGGTGCGGCGCGTGACGGCGAAGACCGCACAGCCGAGAGTCACCCACAGCGCCCCGTTGCCGAAGGGGTGGCCCTCGGTCACCTTGATGTCGGCCGCCCACCGGACAACCACGAAGACGAGGTCGATGCCGATCGCGGCGCCGATCGCGATGAGGCGCTGCCGCCAGGTGAACACCACCAGCATCAACGCCATGCTGGCGTACAGCAGACCGCCCGACTTGGGCGGGAACACCACCTCGCGCACCTGACTGGTGATCGGCCCGCGCACGCCGTAGTGGCGCGCGACGATCTCCAGCGCGAGGAGGAATCCGAGGCCCACCACGCCCACCGCGGTCCCCAGCATCACCCGTGGCTCACGCCACGCGGAGACCATGATTCTGCTCTTTATTCGCGAAAACAACCGCGGTGATATAGATATCAATTAATTGACCATTTTGTGAGAATTTAGCCGACCAGATCACTTATCACGTCAGATGGCATGGCTTTCTGGTGAGGGGCGGGCAAGGGGGTGTTCGTCGCAAGGTCGAACATGCTATCGGCAGTCGCGCCGTGCCCGTAAGGACGGGAAACAACGATCATCGGTTCATTTGCGCGCGGTCGCGGGCGACCGTCAGCGGGGCGGGGCGATAGGGGACATATGCCGCGCCGTCCAGGTCGAGGGCGGTGGCGGCGCGCTGGAGCGCGGCCGGGGTCGCGGCGTCGTCCCAGCGCCCGGTGGTGACCCGGTGCTCCAGGGCGTGCAGGGCGGCCACCGTCTCGGCGGTGGTGAAGGTGCAGTGGCCCTGGCGTTCTACGTACGCCTGGCGCAGCAGCGCGCCGTCGCCGGAGGCCCGCACGCGGGCGGCGAAGCGGTGCTCCTGCTCCACGGGAACCAGGTTGTCGGCGGTGGTGTGGATGTCGAGCAACGGCACGTCGAGGCCCTGGCCCGCAAAGGACGTCCGCCGGGCGGCGCGGACGGCGGCGGGGTCGGCGGTGATCGTGGCGCCCTCGGTCAGCGTGCGCAGGTCGCCGCGCAGGTCGAGGCCGGCCGCCCGGTAGAGGGCGCGCACCTGGGGTGCGTGCGCGGAACCGGCGAGCAGGTCGGCGTAGTCGACGCCCCGGTTGAAGGAGTTGTTGCCGCCGACGGCCTGCTCGACGGCGTACCGGCCGCCCTCGACGAACGTCAGGATGCCCTGCGCGAACCACGCGTACTGCTGCTCCTGCTGACCCGCCCAGTCGGTCGCGGCGGGCCGGGCCTGGCCGGGCGCCCAGGCGGGCAGGTTGAGGAAGGCGGCGGCCAGGGCGATCCGGGCCCGGCCCTGGGCGGTGCTCTGGGAGGCGGTGACCGCCTTGGTGAGCAGGTCGGCGGTGGCGGAGGCCTCGGCGGCGGTGCCGAACCGCACCAGTTTCACGTCCTGGCCGGGCAGCAGCAGGCGGGCGATCGCGTACTCGGCGTCGAGCTGGTAGTTGTCCAGGTCGGTGGCGCCCGCGACCAGGCCGCACTGGCCGAGCGCGCCGTCGATGCGGCCGCCGCCGTCCCGGGCGATCTGCGCGTTGACGAGTCCGCCCATGGACTGGCCCATGGCCAGCGTGCGCCGCGGCTTGCCGATCTTCGCGGCGACGGCGTCGAGCGTGGCGAACTGGTCCCGCTCGGCGCTGTTCAGGGCCCACATCGAGCCGTTGGGGTCGTACGACGACCCGGCCATCGCATAGCCCTCGGCGAGCAGCGCGGTGCGTACGGCGTCGGTGGGGGCGTTCCTGGCGACGGTGGGGCCGAAGCCGTGGCTGAACAGCAGCAGGGTGCCGTTCCACCGCTCGGGGACATCCGCGATCCAGGTGGCGCCGTCGGCGAGGGCGCCGGTGAGATGGCCGTCGACCGAGGAGTCCGCGTGGGCGGCGACCGGCGCCGGGAGCGCGGTGAGCACGGCGGACGCCAGCGTGGTCAGGGCGGCCAGGGCGATGCGCAGACGGGGGCGGATGCGGGGCGAACCGGGAGTGTGGGGGGTGCTGGGGGTGTGGGGAGTGTGGGGGGTGCTGGGGGTGTGGGGAGTGTGGGGGGTGCTGGGGGTGTGGGGAGTGTGGGGGGTGCTGGGGGTGTGGGGGGCGCCGGGGGTGCGGAGGCGGATGCTGGTGTGCATGGGGGGCGGCTCCTCGGACGAGTGGGCGGACGGCCCGCGGCTTGGCCGGAGCCGATGCTCAGTGCACTGAACGACGAAGACACCGAGGAACGTAGGGATAAATTCTTACGACCGTCAAGAGAATGCACAACATCGGGCGTTCGCCGCGGACGGGGCGTGATCGTGCGCGCGGTCGAGCAGACCGCCGCCCGCAAGTAAGGAGCGGCGGACCGTGCCCCCCCTTCACCCACACCCGTGTCTCCGACACCCCCGCGGCCCTCAAGGCCGATCGCGACGGCGGCCGTTACATCGTCGGCCAGGTCGCGGACCTGGGCCCGGTTGCGGGCGTCGCTCCCGTCAGGCGGACGGGTTGACGATCACCTCGGCGGTGTCGTTCCCGGGGTTCGGGTCGAAGCCGACGGACGTGTCGGAGTGGGGGTGGACGGTGACGCGGCCCGTCGCGTCGGGCACGACCCGGTCGATGCGCAGCCGGAACGGGAAGTCGACCTTCAGGCGGGGCTTCGCCCACGTCGGCAGGGTGCAGGCGTAGTGGCCGATGGACGGGTCGTCGCCGGACGTCCAGGCGGTGCGGCAGGTCGCGGGCACGGACGTGGCGGTGGTGCCCGGCGGCAGGTAGTAGTCGATCACCGCGACCGGGTCGCCGGAGGCGACGTTGCCGACCCAGGCCGGGCCGCGGTTGACGAAGCGGAAACCGGCGGTGACGGTGTCACCGGCCGCGCCGCTCGCCTTCGTGCCGTGCACGCCGAAGTCGGCGGTGTTGTCGGCGTTGATGTGCCAGGACCTGCCGTTGTCCGAGCTGTCGAGGTCGGTGACGCCGCCGCCGGGCGCCACGTTGTAGTCGAACCGCTCGTACAGCGCGTGGTCGGTGACGGCGAGCCGCAGCGGCTGCGGCAGTTCGACGGTGGCGCCGGGCGCGACGTCGGTGTCGAAGGAGCAGGTCACGTACGTCATCGACGGGTACTGGCTGTCGTCGTCGTTCGGCCCGGTGTAGGTGCACTGCGGGTAGCGGGTGGCGACGTCCAGGCCGTACGTCGCCCACATCTGCACGCTGAAGCCGTGGGCGGTCTCGTTGCCGGTGTTGGTGACGGAGGACGGCACGGTGAGGGTGGTGCCGGGCGCGACGCCGCTGAGGTCCTGCGGGGCGCCGATGCCGAGGTCCGGGCCGGAGCCGACGGTGACGAAGGTCTCCGCGGAGCCCTGCGGGGCGGTGAGCGTGCCGTCGGGGCCGCCGGTGGCCTCGGCGGAGTACTCGATCGCGCCCTGCGCTCCCACGGCGGCGCCGGCGGCGGCCCGCACCTTCAACTGCACCTGCGCGCTGTAGCGGGTGGGCACGTCGCCGGTGTCGCACACGGCGACGGTGCCGGCGTCGTTGGGCGTGCAGTTGTCGGGCCAGGACACGTCGGCGACCCCGGCGAGTCCGGACACGTCGACGGTCAGCCTGCCGCCGGTCACGGTGAAGTTGCCGTTGTCGTGGTAAAGGCCGAGCGCCAGCGACCGGTACTGCGCCGCGCCGCCGTCCGGAGCGACGGTGACCGCGTGCTCGTACGGCGCCTGGATCCACAGCTGATCGGACTGCGGCTCGTCGTCGGCGACGGCGAGCCCACTCCCGAGACCGGCGACGACCAGCGCGCCCACGGCTCCGGCACATGCACCGCGACGCAGCACACGCCCGACGGAGACAGAATTCATGGCATCCCCCAGAGATGACACAGAAGAAACCCCGGCGCGGTGACCGGCGCCGGGCGCGACTTGGACGGGCCGTCGGGCCGAAAGGTTGTGCCCAACCGGCGCGGGACGCCTGGTTCTTACCGACTTCTTGATCACTCGCACACGGGCGGCAGCCCTCGGCGTGGTGCTGGCTAACCTTCAGGCATGACCACCGAGTTGGCGTTGCTGTCCCAAGTCGCCTGTCGTGGGCGGGAGATCACCGCGCCCCGGCTGCGCGGCCTGCTGGCGTTGCTCGCCGCCGACCTGCACGCCGGGTGCAGCACCGGCGTGCTGGTGGAGGGGCTGTGGCCGGACGAGCTGCCGGAGCGGCCGGGCAAGGCGGTGCAGGTTTTGGTGTCGCGGCTCAGGGCGCAGCTGGGCGCCGAGCTGATCGTGAGCACGCCGACGGGGTACCGGCTGGCGCTGGACGAGGCCCAGGTCGACAGCTCCGCGCTGTTGTCGTACGAGGCGGCGAGCGCCGAGCGGGCGCGGGCCGGGGACCACGAGGGCGCCCTGGCGCAGGCCGAGGCGGGCCTGGCGCTGTGGGACGGGAGACTGGGCGCCGGTGCGGGCGAGGACGTGCACGATCCGGTGGTGGCGCTGCGCGCCGGCCGCCGCCGGGCTCATCACGCGCTGGCCCGCTCCCGGGCGCTCGCGCTCGCCCGGGTGGGACGGCGGGCGGAGGCCGCGGCGCCGCTGGCCGAGCTGGCCAGGGAGCTGCCGCGGGACGAGGAGGTGCTGGCGGAGCTGCTTCGTTGCGAGGCCGCGACCGCCGGGCGGCCCGCGGCACTGACCCGGTACGACGCCTACCGCCGAAGGCTGCGCGACGAGCTGGGGACCGACCCGGGGCCCGGCCTCAGGTCCCTGTACCAGGAGTTGCTGCGCGCGGACGCGCCGCCGACCCGGCACGGGGTGCCGCACGAGCCGAACCCGCTGCTGGGGCGGGACGCCGACGTCGCCGCCGTGGGCGGGCTGCTGCGCGGGGCACGGGTGGTCACGGTCGTCGGTCCCGGCGGGCTGGGCAAGACCCGGCTCTCGCACGCGGTGAGCCGGGCGGCCGTGCAGCCCGTGGTGCATTTCGTCACCCTGGCCGGCGTCCTCGCCGACGAGGACGTCGCCGACGAAGTGGCCTCGGCCGTCGGCGCCGGGGAGGCCGGGCGGTTCGCCGGGGGCGGGGACGTGGTCGGCGGCATCGTCGCCGCGCTGGGCGGCGGGCCCGCGCTGCTGGTGCTGGACAACTGCGAGCAGGTGATCGCCGGCGCGGCCGATCTCGTACAGGCGCTGGTGTCGCGGTCGAAGGAGCTGCGGATCCTGGCCACCAGCCGGGCTCCGCTGGGGCTGACCTCGGAGTCGGTGTACGCCCTGCCGGAGCTTTCGCCGGCGACGTCGGTGGAGCTGTTCGTGCAGCGGGCGCGGGCCGCCAGGCCCGGGGTGGACCTGCCGGCCGCCGAGGTGGCCGAGATCTGCCGCCACCTGGACGGGCTGCCGCTGGCCGTCGAACTCGCCGCGGCCCGGGTCCGGGTGCTCTCCGTGGCCGACATCTCGCGCCGGCTGCGGGACCGCTTCGCGCTGCTGCGCGGCGGCGCCCGCGACGCGCCCGAGCGGCACCGCACCCTGCGGGCCGTCGTGGAGTGGAGCTGGAATCTGCTGGAGGCCGACGGTCGGGCCGCGCTACGGGCGTTGTCGGTGTTCCCCGGGGGCTTCACCGAGGACGCGGCGCAGTGCGTCCTCGGCGAGCACGCGGACGCGCTGACGCTGCTGGAACAGCTGGCGGGCCAGTCCCTGGTCAAGGTGGGCGAAAACCCTTCCGGGGTGCGGTTCCACATGCTGGAGACGCTGCGGGAGTTCGGTGCCGCCCGGCGCGCCGAGGCCGGCGAGGAGGAGGCGGTGACCGGCCGGTTCCTCCTGTGGGCCCGGGACTTCGGGCGGGCGCACCACGACGTGCTGTTCGGCGGCGGCCCGCCGCGCCCGTGGACCGGCATCCGGGCCGAGCAGGACAACCTCGTCCTGGCCCTGCGGTACGCGCTGGCCCGCGCCGACGGCCCCACCGTCGCGGCGGTCACCGCGACGCTGGGCTCGCTGTGGGCCACCGGCTCCAACTACGCCCGCCTCGCCGCCCTCGCCGACGAGACCGGCGGCCCGCTGTCCCATTTCCGTCCCGGTCCCGAGGACCCCGAGAACCCGGAGGACCCCGAGTACCTGGCGGACGTCGAGGCGGCCCGTAGTGCGGCGGTGGTGTGCACGGCCAGCCTCTTCATGGGTCGCGGACCCCACGCCGTACGCCATCTCGTCACGCTGCGCCGGCTGCCGCCCGCCCCGCCGGACACGCTGGCGCGGGCGCTGGCCGTCGTGCTGGGCGCCTTCCCCGAGATACGTCCGCCGCGGTACACGCGGCTGCAGGAACTCTGCGACGCCGACGCGCCCATGCTGGCGGGCATGGCGGCGGGCGTCGCCAGTTATGTGTGGGAGGCCGAGCACGAGACGGAACGCGCGCTGGCGTGCGCCCGCCGGATGCTCGACGCGATGGGGCCGCTCGGGAATCCGGCCATGCGGCTGCTCAGCCATGGGCGGATCAGCGAGCTGTGCCTGAAGTCCGGGCGGGGCGCGGAGGCGTACGACCATCTGCGGGCCGCGCTGGGCGCGCTCGACGAGGTCGGCGACTGGTCGGACGCGATCGGCGTGCGCTGGGGGCTGGTGCTCGCCTGTCTGCAGCGCGGGGACGTCGACGAGGCGGAGTACTGGCTGGGCCTCGCGGCCCTGGAACAACAGCCGGAGTCCGCCGAGGCGTTCAGCTCCGAACTGCCGGCCCGCGCGGAGATCGCACTGGCCCGCGGGCTGACCGAGGTCGGGCTCGGGCTGTGGCGCCAGGCGGCGGAGCGGATCCGGCAGGGCAGCCTGCTGTACGCCGACGATCCGTTCGTGGATCCGTGGTCGCTGGAGATCCAGTCGGCCGCGCTGGCGGCGCACGCGCAGTGCGGCCGGCTGGAGCCGGTGGCCGCGCTGGCAGAACAGCTGCGGCAGCGGCTGCTGGGGATGCTGGGCGGCTCCTTCGAGGACGACTCCCCGGCGGAACTTCCGGTGTACGGCACGGTGTTGCTGGCGCTCGGCTTCACCGGGCTGGCCTCGGGCGACCCGGCGGCCGTACGGCTGCTGGCGCTGGCGGAGCGGATGCCGGCGATCCGGGAGTTCCCCACCCTGTCCACGACCCGGGCCCGGGAGGCTGCCGAAAAGGCCGACAGGGCGGCCTACGACGACGCGAGGTCGACGTACGCCACCCTGAGACGGGAGGAGCTGCGGGCGGCCGCACTGCGCGAGCTCAGTGCCGCGGCTCACGGTTGAACTTCGCCTTGGACCACAGGTAGCCCAGCACCGACAGCCCCACGCACCATCCGACGGCCAGCACCGCGTTCCTGGCGCCGATCCCGCTGCCCAGCAGCAGCCCGCGCAGGGTCTCGATGAGGGGCGAGAACGGCTGGTACTCGGCGAACCAGCGGAACCAGCCGGGCATGGCGTCCACCGGCACGAACGCGCTGGACAGGAACGGCAGCATCACCAGCGGCGTCCCGATGTTGCTGGCCCCCTCGGGGTTGGGGCTGATCAGACCGATGCCGACCGCGATCCAGGTCATGGCGAGGCTGACCAGGGCCATCAGGGCGGCTGCCGCGATCCACTCCACCGCGGACGCGTCAGGCCGGAACCCGATGGCCAGTCCGATGCCCAGGACGAGCACCAGGGCCATCATCGTCTGGATGACGCTGCCGATCACATGGCCGATCAGCACGGAGGCCCGGGAGATCGCCATGGTGCGGAACCGGGCCATGATGCCCTCGGTCATGTCGGTGCACACGGCCACCGCGGTGCCGAGCGAGGTCATGGCCACGGTCAGCAGGAGGATGCCGGGGACGAGATAGGCGACGTAGTCGGCGCGGTCGGCGTGACCGCCGTTGATGCCGGCGCTCATCACGTTGCCGAAGACGTAGACGAACAGCAGCAGCAGGATGACCGGGGTGAGCAGGAGGTTCAGGGTGAGGGAGGGGTAGCGGCGGGCGTGCAGGAGGTTGCGCCGCAGCATGGTCAGGTTGTCGCGAAGGGCGTACGACGGGGTGCTCATCGGGCGGTCTCCTTTTCGGCGGTCTTGCCTGCGGTCTGCTTGGCGGTCTTCTCGCCGGTCTGCCCGGCGGTCTTCTCGGCGGGGTCGGTGGCGGGGGCGGTGGCCGTGGCGGGGGCGCCGGTCAGGGCGAAGAACACGTCGTCCAGGTCGGGGGTGTGCACGGACAGCTCGTCGGCCTCGATGCCGGCGGAGTCGAGCCAGTCGAGGATGGCGCGCAGTTCGCGCTGGCTGCCGTCGCTGGGGATCTGCAGGGTGAGCGCCTCGTCGTCGCAGGTCGTCTCGCGCAGCGCGGTCGCGGCGCGGCCGTACGCGTCCGGGTCGGAGAAGCGCAGCCGCACATGCCCGCCGGGGACGAGCCGCTTGAGCTCCTCGGCGCTGCCCTCGGCGACGATCCTGCCGCCGTTGAGCACCGCGATGCGGTCGGCGAGCTGGTCGGCCTCCTCCAGGTACTGGGTGGTGAGGAAGACGGTGACGCCGCCGGAGACCAGCTCGCGGATGATCTGCCACATGGTGTGCCGGGAGCGGGGGTCCAGGCCGGTGGTGGGCTCGTCGAGGAAGATGATCCGCGGGCTGCCGACCAGGGTCATCGCGATGTCGAGGCGGCGTTTCATGCCGCCGGAGTAGGTGGAGGCGGGCTTCTTCGCCGCCTCGACCAGGTCGAACCGCTCCAGCAGTTCGGCGGTCACCCGTCGCCCCTCGCTCCTGGAGAGGTGGTGCAGGTCGGCCATCAGCAGCATGTTCTCCTCGCCGGTGATCAGCCCGTCCACGGCGGAGAACTGGCCGGTGACGCCGATGGCGGCGCGCACGGCCTGGGCCTCGCCGGTGACGTCGTGGCCGGCGATCCGCGCCTGTCCGGCGTCGGCGGAGATCAGCGTCGAGAGGATGTTGACCACTGTGGTCTTGCCGGCGCCGTTCGGGCCGAGGAGGGAGAAGATCGTGCCGGCGGGCACCTGGACGTCCATGCCGTCGAGGACGGTCTTGTCCCCGTAGGCCTTTCGCAGCCCGGTGGCCGCGATCGCGGGTTCGTTGTGCGTCGAAGTCATGCCGCAGAGCTTGCGGGCGGAGCGGTTCAGACCGGCTTCAGTCCGGTTTCAGAGCCTGTGTCATATCCCCGGGGAGAGCTCGGAGCGCTGAAACCGGCGGCGGCGGGTCTGAAAACGGCCGCGGCTGTCTCCTCGGCCCTGGCGTCGTTACGTCTGCGGTCCCGGGGTACTCGTGGGGCGCTGCCGGCTCAGCAGCACGTCCCAGAGGAAGGCACAGGCAGCCATGACGGCCGACTCACTCGCCGCCGCACCACGAGTCCGCTGCTGGGTTCCCCGGGGCGTCTATCCTCCGCAGGCCGACACGCGGCTCCTGGAGGGTGCGTTGCGCCGCGAGAGGATCACGGGCGAGACGGACGTGCTGGACCTCGGCACCGGAAGCGGACTGCTCGCGGTGGAGGCGGCCCGGCTCGGCGGCCGGGTCACCGCGGTCGACATCTCCTGGCGGGCGATCGCCGCGGCCTGGCTGAACGCCCTGTTGAACGGACAGTTCCTGCGGGTGCGCCACGGCGACCTCGCGGCGGCCGTGCCCGGCCGCCGTTTCGACCTGGTGACCGCCAACCCGCCCTATGTGCCCGCGCCGGGCCCCACGCCGCCCCGGGGGCCCGCCAGGGCGTGGGACGCCGGCCGGGACGGCCGCCTGCTGATCGACCGCATCTGCGACACCGCGCCGACGGTGCTGCGTCCGACGGGCACGCTGCTGATCGTGCACTCGCATCTGTGCGGCATCGACGCCACGCTGACCCGTCTGGAGAAGGCGGGGCTGCGCGCGGAGGTCGTCGACCGGGCCAGGCTGCCCTTCGGCCGGGTGCTGCGGTCACGGCTCGCCTGGCTGCGCGAGCAGGGGCTGACGGCCGACGGGACGACGGAGGAGCTGGTGGTGATCCGTGCCGCACACCCCTGAACGCCCCCACCGCGTCCGTGTCCGCGTCCAGCGCGACGGGCCCCTGCTGATCGAGGGGCCGGTCGAGGTGGTGGACGAGCACGGCGAGGTGACGGTCTCGGACCGCTTCACCGTGGCGGTCTGCACCTGTCGCCGCAGCCGCATCTACCCCTGGTGCGACACCAGCCATCGGCGCCGCTGCCGGCCGGAAGAGGGCGACGCCGCATGACCGTCTCTTGGCCCTCGCCCTCTCCCCGTCCCCGCGATCAGCTCCGGCTCCGGCCGCCGCCGCTGCCCGAGCCGCGCGGCCCGCTCTCCGCCGCGGTGACGGCCCTGCTGAGGGGACCGGCCCCCGGCAGCCCGCCCTCCCCCGTCCCGCTGCCCGCAGAGCGTCCCGTCTACGGCGACGACCTGCAGCTCGCCCTCTACGTCCTCTACGAGCTGCACTACCAGGGCTTCCAGGGCGTCCCCGACAGCCTTGAGTGGGACAGCGCGCTGCTGGCCTGCCGCGCTGCGATCGAGGACCGTTTCCTGGCCGCACTGCGCAGGGACGTCCCCATGGACGACGGCACCGACCAGCCGGTGACCGCCGCGCAGGCGCTCGACGAACTCCAGCTCGAACCGGTCGGCGACGCCCCCGGCAGCGTCTCCCACTTCCTCCGGGACGAGGGCAGCCTCGACCAGCTGCGTGAGTACGCGGCCGTGCGCTCGCTGTACCACCTCAAGGAAGCGGACCCGCACGCCTGGGTCCTCCCCCGGCTCCACGGGCGGGCCAAGGCGGCCATGGTCGCCGTGGAGTTCGACGAGTTCGGCGGGGGCCGCGCCGAGCGGATCCACGCGCGGTTGTTCGCCGACCTCATGGAGGACCTGCGGCTCGACGCGACGTACGGGCACTACGTCGACGCGGCGCCGGCCGAGGCGCTCGCCACCGTCAACCTGATGTCCCTGTTCGGTCTGCACCGGGCGCTGCGCGCGGCGCTCGTCGGACACTTCGCCGCCGTCGAGGTGACCTCGTCGCCGGCCTCACGCCGCCTCGCCGAGGCGCTGCGCCGGGTGGGCGCGGGCCCGGCGGCCGTGCGGTTCTACGCCGAGCACGTGGAGGCGGACGCCGTGCACGAACAGATCGTCCGGCACGACGTCGTCGGCGGGCTGCTGGAGGGCGAACCCCACCTGGACGCCGACGTGGTGTTCGGGATCCGCGCGACCGCCCATCTCGACGACCGCCTGGCGGACAGGCTGCTCGGCGCCTGGCGCGCGGGCGCCACGGCGCTGCGTTAGGCAGCCTTGGCCGCCGGGTACTTCTCCTCGTCGTCGCGTCGTCGCGTCGTCCGCCCCCGCGCCCGCGCCGCCGCGCCCGCGGACCACTACCACCCTTGACATCCTCCTCCTCTCAAGAGAGGGGGATTCCAACCCGGTCGGGTTGAGGTTCACGTGCGCTCGAACGGCTGGTGGCCGCTGTCACCCCTCCGGCACCGGCTGATCTCCGGGGGCGGGGAATCCCGCCCTGTCCTGCCGCGATGGAGCGCAACATGGACGCCCGGATCACCACCGCGAAGGAGATCGACTTCTCGGAAAACGCACTCTTGCAGTCCTCCAGGCCGGGTACCCGGGAGCGGCAGTAGCGTCCACGGGAAGGCGGTTTCCTCTGATGAGTCGCAACGGACTGGCCGCGGCACTGGCCGCGGAGGTGGACGCCGAGGTCAGGTTCGACGCGGGCAGCAGGGGCGCGTACGCCACCGACGGCTCCAACTACCGGCAGGTGCCGATCGGCGTCGTGGTGCCGCGCTCGGTGGAGGCAGCGGCGCAGGCCGTGCAGGTGTGCGCCCGTTTCGACGCCCCGGTCCTGTCGCGGGGCGGCGGCACGAGCCTCGCGGGCCAGTCGACGAACACGGCGGTGGTCGTCGACTGGAGCAAGTACTGCGACAGACTGGTTGCCGTCGATCCCGACGCCCGGACCTGCGTGGTCGAGCCGGGCATCGTGCTGGACGCGCTCAACGGACGGCTGTCGGACCACAGACTCCAGTTCGGGCCGAAGCCCTCGACGCACAGCCACTGCGCCCTGGGCGGCATGATCGGCAACAACTCGTGCGGCTCGTCCGCGCAGGCGTACGGCAAGACCGTCGACAACGTGCGCCGCCTGGAGGTGCTCACCTACGACGGCGCCCGCATGTGGGTCGGGCCGACGTCGAAGGCCGAGCGGGCGCGGATCGCCGCCGAGGGCGGCCGCCGCGCCGAGCTGTACGCCGGGCTGGACGGCCTCGTCGCCGAGTACCTGCCCGACATCCGGCGCGGCTACCCGAAGATCCCCCGCCGGGTCTCCGGCTACAACCTCGACTCCCTGCTGCCCGAGAACGGCTTCGACGTGGCCAGGGCGCTGGTCGGCAGCGAGGGCACCCTGGTGACCGTCCTGCACGCCGAGCTCGACCTGGTGCCGGTGCCCGCGTACCAGTCGCTGCTGGTCCTCGGCTACGACGACATCTGCGCCGCCGCCGACGACGTCCCCCGGCTGCTGGAGCACTGCGACCCCGGACAGCTGGAGGCCCTGGACGGGCGGATGGCCCAGCTGATGCGCGAGGAGGGCGCCTATCTGACCTCCCTGGACGCGCTGCCGGACGGCGACAGCTGGCTGATGCTGCAGTTCGGCGGCGACAGCCAGGACGCCGTCGACGAACAGGCGCACGCGCTGCTGCGCGCCCTCGACCGGACCGAGAAGGACGCCGACGTCGCGTTCTCCGACGACCCCGAGCGTGAGCAGCGGATGCTCAAGGCCCGCGAGGCCGGGCTCGGGGTCACCGCCCGGCCGCCCGACGACCGGGAGACCTGGGAGGGCTGGGAGGACTCCGCCGTCCCGCCCGAACGGCTCGGCGACTATCTGCGGGACCTGAAGAAACTGTTCGGGGAGTTCGACTACGACCACCCGTCGCTGTACGGGCACTTCGGGCAGGGCTGCGTCCACACCCGCATCCCGTTCGGGCTGCGGACCGCCGACGGCGTGGCCCACTTCCGGCGCTTCGTGGAGCGGGCCGCCGACCTCGTCGCCTCCTACGGCGGCTCCCTGTCGGGCGAGCACGGCGACGGGCAGTCCCGGGGCGAGCTGCTCACCCGGATGTTCGGCGAGCGGCTGGTCGGCGCGTTCGGCGAGCTGAAGGCACTGTTCGACCCCGGGAACCGGATGAACCCGGGCAAGGTCGTCCACCCCAACCCGGTCGACGGACAGCTGCGCCTCGGACCCTCCTGGCGCCCGGCGACTCCCGCGACGCACTTCGACTTCCCCGAGGACGACCACTCCTTCAACCGGGCGGTGATGCGCTGCGTCGGCATCGGCAACTGCCGCGGCCACTCCGGCGGCGTCATGTGCCCCTCCTACCGGGCCACCAGGGAGGAGGAGCACTCCACCCGCGGCCGGGCCCGGCTGCTGTTCGAGATGCTCGACGGGCACGCCGACTCGGCCGTCACGGACGGCTGGCGCTCCACCGAGGTGCACGACGCGCTCGACCTGTGTCTGGCCTGCAAGGGCTGTAAGTCGGACTGCCCGACCGGCGTCGACATGGCCACCCTCAAGGCGGAGTTCCTCTCCCACCACTACGAGGGCCGGATGCGCCCGGCCGCCCACTACTCCATGGGCCGGCTCCCCCTCTGGGCGCGCCTGTCCCGTCTCGCTCCGGGGCTGGTCAACAGCGCATTGCAGGCACCCGGTCTGGCGCGGGCGGGCAAACGGCTGGCCGGCGTGGACGAGGCCCGGCAGGCGCCCGTGTTCGCCCGTCGCTCGTTCCCGCAGTGGTGGCAGCGGCACGCCTACGCCGAGGAGCCCGACCCGGCCGACCCCCGCACGGTCGTGCTGTGGCCCGACACCTTCACCTCCTACTTCCACCCGTCGATCGCCGTCGCGGCCGTACGCGTCCTGGAGGACGCCGGCTTCCGCGTCGCCGTGCCCACCGAGCCGGTCTGCTGCGGCCTGACCTGGATCTCCACCGGCCAACTGCCCGCCGCGCGCAAGGTGCTGCGCCGCACCCTGCACGTCCTGCGGCCCTACCTGGAGGCGGGCACCCCCGTCATCGGCCTCGAACCGTCCTGCACCGCCGTCTTCCGCTCCGACGCCCCCGAGCTGATGCCCGCCGACCAGGACGTGCAGCGGCTGGCCGGGCAGGTCCGCACCTTCGCCGAACACCTCGTCCAGCACGCGCCCCCCGGCTGGCACCCCCCTCAGCTGGCCCGCCACGCGACCGTGCAGACCCACTGCCACCAGCACGCGATCATGAAGTTCGACGCCGACCGCGAGCTGATGCGCCGCGCCCACCTGAACGCCGACGTCCTCGACGAGGGCTGCTGCGGCCTCGCCGGGAACTTCGGCTTCGAACGCGGCCACCACGAGGTCTCCATGGCCGTCGCCGAGCAGGGCGTCCTGCCCGCCGTCCGCGCGGCGGCCCCCGACAGTCTGCTGCTCGCCGACGGCTTCAGCTGCCGTACCCAGATCGAACAGGGCGGCACCGGACGGCGGGCCCTGCACCTGGCCGAAGCGCTGGCCCTCGGCCTGGACGGCCCGCTCCCGGGCGAGCATCCCGAACGCCTGGCCGTACGCCCCGACCCGCCCTCCCGCGCGGCCCGCTGGGCGACCACCGCGGGCGCCGCCGCCCTCACGTCGGCCGCCGCGACCGTGGCCGGCCGAGCCGCCCTGCGCTCCCTGCACCGCCCCTAGCGCCCGTCGCGCCCGTCGCGCCCCTGGCGAACGCCCCGACCGTCCCGATCGTCCCGAGCGCCCAGAACATCCCGACCGCAACCCGGAAAGGTCTTCGAACATGTCGCAGAAGGTCTCCGACCACATTCTCGAGCGCCTGCGCGAGTGGGGAGTGGAGCATGTCTTCGCCTACCCCGGCGACGGCATCAACGCCCTCCTCGCGGCCTGGGGCCGCGCCGACGACAACCCCCGGTTCATCCAGTCCCGCCACGAGGAGATGTCGGCCTTCGAAGCGGTCGGCTACGCCAAGTTCTCCGGCAGGGTCGGCGTATGCGCCGCCACCTCCGGGCCCGGCGCCATCCACCTCCTCAACGGCCTGTACGACGCCAAGCTCGACCACGTGCCCGTCGTCGCGATCGTCGGGCAGACCAACCGCAGCGCCATGGGCGGCTCCTACCAGCAGGAGGTCGACCTGGTGAGCCTGTACAAGGACGTCGCCTCCGACTTCTGCGAGATGGTCACCGTCCCCGAGCAGCTGCCCAACGTGCTGGACCGGGCGATGCGCACGGCGATGGCCCGCCGCTCGGTCACCGCCGTGATCATCCCCGCCGACGTGCAGGAACTCGACTACTCGCCGCCCGGCCACGCCTTCAAGATGGTCCCCTCCAGCCTCGGCATGCCGCACTACGCGCTCGTGCCGGCCGACGAGGACCTCACGCGCGCCGCCGAGGTCCTGGGCGCGGGCGAGAAGGTCGCCATCCTGATCGGGCAGGGCGCCCGCGGGGCCCGTCAGGAGGTCATGGCGGTCGCCGACCGGCTCGGCGCCGGCGTGGCCAAGGCACTGCTCGGCAAGGACGCCCTGGACGACGACCTGCCGTACGTCACCGGCTCCATCGGCCTGCTGGGCACCCGGCCGTCGTACGAGCTGATGACCGGCTGCGACACCCTCCTCGTCATCGGCTCGTCCTTCCCCTACACCCAGTTCCTGCCGGAGTTCGGGCAGGCGCGGGCCGTGCAGATCGACATCGACCCGCACATGGTCGGCCTGCGCTACCCCTTCGAGGTCAACCTCGTCGGCGACGCCCGCGAGACACTGACCCGCCTGCTGCCCCTCCTCGACGCGGGGCAGGCGGGGGCGAAGGACAAGAGCTGGCGCAAGAAGATCGAGAAGGACACCGCCCGCTGGTGGGAGGTCATGCAGCGGCGCGCCGCCGTCGACGCCGACCCGGTCAACCCCGAGTACGTCGTCCACGAACTGAACGAACTGCTGCCGGAGAACGCGATCCTGTCCTCCGACTCCGGCTCCGCCGCCAACTGGTACGCCCGGCACCTGAAGCTGCGCGGCGCCATGCGCGGTTCGCTGTCCGGCACGCTCGCCACCATGGGGCCCGGGGTGCCGTACGCGATCGGCGCCAAGTTCGCGCACGGCGACCGCCCCGCGATCGCCCTCGTCGGCGACGGGGCGATGCAGATGAACGGCATGGCCGAGCTGATCACCATCGCCAAGTACTACCGGGAGTGGGAGGACCCGAGGCTCGTCGTGGCGGTGCTGAACAACCAGGACCTCAACCAGGTCACCTGGGAGATGCGCGCCATGGAGGGCGCCCCGCAGTTCCTGCCCTCCCAGTCGATCCCCGACATCGCCTACGCCGACGTCGCCCGCCTGTTCGGACTCGGCGGCATCCGGGTCGAGAAGCCCGGCGACGTCGTCGGCGCGTGGGAGGCCGCGCTGGCCGCCGACCGGCCCTGCGTCCTGGACTTCGTGACCGACCCGGCCGTGCCGCCGATCCCGCCGCACGCCACCCTCGACCAGATCGAGGCCGCGGCGACCTCGATCCTCAAGGGCGACAGCGACCGCGCGGACATGGTCCGCCAGGGCTTCAAGGCCAAGGTGCAGGAGTTCCTGCCCGGTCACCGCCACCGCACGGACCGGCCCGGCGCACAGGACGACACATGAGCGACACCCCGGCCGTGGAACGGGTGGGCACCGCCGTCTTCACCGTTCCCACCGACGCCCCCGAGGCGGACGGCACCCTCGCCTGGGACAGCACCACTTTGGTCCTGGCGACCGTCGACTCGGCGGGCGTCACCGGCCTCGGCTACACCTACGCGCCCGCGGCGACGGCCCGCATCGTCGACGACCTGCTCGCCGGCGTCGTCACCGGCTCCCCCGCGCTCGACGTGCCGCGCATGAACGAGGCCATGCACCGCGCGGTCCGCAACGCCGGCCTGCCCGGCGTGGCCGCACAGGCCGTCGCCGCCGTGGACATCGCACTGTGGGACTGCAAGGCGCGCCTGCTCGGCCTGCCCCTCGTCCGCCTGCTGGGCGCGGCCCGCGAGAAGGTGCCGGTCTACGGCAGCGGCGGCTTCACCACCTACGACGACGACCGGCAGGAACGGCAACTGCGCGGCTGGGCCGAGGAGGACGGCATCCCCCGCGTCAAGATCAAGATCGCGGAGTCGTGGGGCACCCGCGAGGACCGCGACCGGCGGCGCGTCGCCCGGGCCCGCGCCGTCATCGGCGACGACACCGAGCTGTACGTCGACGCCAACGGCGGCTACGGCGCCAAGCAGGCCGTGCGGGTGGGGCGGGCGCTCGCCGACGAGGGCGTGACCTGGTTCGAGGAGCCCGTCTCCTCCGACCACCTGACCACCCTCGCCGCGATCCGCGCCCAGGTCCCCCAGGACGTGACGGCCGGCGAGTACGGCTACACCCTGCCCTACTTCGAGCACCTGCTCGCCGCCGGAGCCGTGGACTGCCTCCAGGCCGACGCCCCCCTCCCCCACTGCCTTGAAGGCGTGGGAGGTACCCCCAGCGGCGGCCTCACCGTCTGGCTGCGCGCCGCCGCTCTCGCCCAGGCCCGCGGCCTCCAGATCTCCGGACACTGCGCCCCGCACGCCCACGCGCACGCCGCCGCCGCGGTGCCCAACCTGCGCCACCTGGAGTGGTTCCACGACCACGTCCGCATCGAGCGCATCCTCTTCGACGGCACCCTCACCCCCGACGGCGGCGCCCTCACCCCCGGCGCCGACGCCACCCCCGGCCTCGGCCTCACCCTCGCCCCCCAACGAGCGGAGCCCTACCGGGCGGCCTGACAGCGACACCCTTCCCCGGAAGCCCTGCCCACCAGAACACCGACAGCAGGAGGCAGCGACACTTGTGAAGTCCATGTCCTTCCCGCCGCACGCGCAGCATGACTACGCGCTGCTCGCCGACGGCGAGCGCGGCGCCCTCGTCGGGCCCGACGGGGCCGTGAACTGGCTGTGCGCCCCGACCTGGCACGACGACGCCGTCTTCGCCTCCCTGATCGGCGGCCGCGGCGGCTACGCCGTCACCCCGCGCGGCCGTTACGTCCCCGGCGGCTACTACGAGGAGGGCACGCTGATCTGGCGCAGCCGCTGGGTCACCACCGACGGCGTCGTCGAGTGCCGGGACGCCCTCGCCTTCCCCGGCGAGGCCAACCGGCTGATCCTGCTGCGGCGGCTGAGCGCCGTCGACGCACCGGCCCCCGTCCGCGTCGTCCTCGACCCGCACGGCGACTACGGCCGCGCCCCGACGTCCTTCCCGCACCGCGGCGAGGACGGCGTCTGGCACCTCACCTCGGGCCACCACCGGCTGCGCTGGCAGGGCGCCCGGGAAGCCACCGCCGACGCGGCGGGCCTGACCGTCGACCTGCTGCTCAGGCCCGGCGACACCCGCGACCTCGTCCTGGAGTGCTCCCTCTCCCCGCTGCCCCGTCACCTCCCCCGGGCTAAGGAGGCATGGGCCGCGACCGAGCGGGCCTGGCGCGCGGCGGTGCCCCCGCTGAAGGACACCATCGCCGTCGGCGACGCCCGGCGCGCGTACGCCGTGCTGCGGGGGCTGACCAGCCACGGCGGCGGCATGGTCGCCTCGGCCACCACCAGCCTCCCCGAACGCGCGGAAGCCGGCCGCAACTACGACTACCGGTACGTGTGGATCCGCGACCAGAGCTACGCCGGCCAGGCGGCGGCCGCCGTCGGCGCGCCCGATCTGCTCGACGCGGCCGTCCGGTTCGTCAGCGAGCGGCTCGCCGCGGACGGGACGCGCCTGGCCCCCGCCTACACCGTGCACGGCAACGCGGTGCCGGGCCAGCGGGAGTTGGACCTGCCCGGCTATCCCGGCGGCTTCAGCCGGGTCGGCAACCATGTGTCGGACCAGTTCCAGCTGGACTGCTTCGGGGAGGCGCTGCTGCTGTTCGCCGCCGCGGAGCGCGCGGACCGCCTGGACGCCGACGCCTGGAAGGCCGCGGAACTGGCGGTACGCGCCATCGCCGAACGGTGGCGCGAGCCGGACGCGGGGATCTGGGAGCTGGACGCCCGGCAGTGGACCCACAGCCGCCTCGCCTGCGTCGCCGGGCTGCGCGCCCTGGCCGCCGCGGCGCCCCGCCATCCCCTCGCCGACACCTGCGCCCGGCTCGCCGGCACGCTGCTCGCCGCCGCGTCCGCCGACTGCGTGCACCCCGACGGTCACTGGCAGCGCGCCCCGGACGACCCGTCGGTCGACGCGGCCCTGCTGCTGCCCGCCGTCCGCGGCGCCCTGCCCGCCGACGATCCGCGCACCCGAGCCACCCTCGCCGCCTGCCGCGACCGGCTGGCCGAGGACCACTTCCTCTACCGCTTCCGCCATGACGAACGCCCCCTGGAAGAGGCCGAGGGAGCGTTCCTGCTCTGCGGGTTCGTCATGGCCCTGGCCGAACACCAGCAGGGCCGCGCGGTCGACGCCCACCGCTGGTTCGAACGCGGCCGCGGCGCCTGCGGGGCGTCCGGTCTGTACGCCGAGGAGTTCGACATCGCCCAGCGGCGACTGCGCGGCAACCTCCCGCAGGCCTTCGTCCACGCCCTGCTGCTGGAGACGGCCGCCGGCCTCACCCGGAGCTGACCCCCTCCGGCGTCGGCTCCGGGCCTCGGCGTCGGCTCCGGGCGTCGGCTCCGGTGTCAGAGGACGGGGCCGGGGTCCCCGGGCCGGATGCGCCCCCGCCAGACGCCGGTCTCTCCGCCGCGCTGTTCGATGGGAGCGGGCTCGCCGGGCGGCACTGCGAATGAATCCCGGTAGCCGACGACTACAGGTAGTCCTCCAGGCGGGCGACGGTGAAGCCCTGTTCCTGTATGTGGCGCAGCATGTTGGCCGTCATCTCGGTCATCGTCGTGCCCTTGAGTTCGGACGGGCCGCGGAAGTGGGCGAGGATGATGTCGCCCGGGTGGAGCTTCTTGTCGCCGCGCTGGTACTGCATGTTCGTGATCTGCATGGACTCGCGCCACAGGACGATTTTCTCTATGCCGCAGGATGTCGCGGCGGCACGGGTGTCCTCGTTCCAGTTGCCGTAGGGCGGGCGGAACAGCCGGGGCGCGGTGCCGTACTCGGCCTTCAGTTTCTTCTGCTGGCCGCAGATCTCCGCCTTCTGCGCGGAGGCGCTCAGGGTACGCATGTTCGGGTGGGTCAGCGTGTGGTTCTGTATGGCGTCGCCGAGGCCCTGGAGCGGCTTGAAGTAGCCGTAGTCCGCGCGGATGGCGGCGTCCGTCAGGAACATCGTGAAGGGGATCTTCAGTTCCCGCATCATCGTCACGAACTTCGGGTCCTTCTCGGCCCCGTCGTCGAACGTGAGGAAGACGATCTTCTCCTTGGTGGGTATGTCGCTGATCACCGGCACCCCGCTGCCTGCGGCCGCCTGCACCACCGGCTTGGTCGCGGGCGGGGCGGGCGCCGCCGCCAGCGGCTTGATCCCCCACTTGCGGTAGGCCGCCGCGGTGCCGGCCTGTGCGCCCGCGTCGCCGCGCGGGTGGGCGGACGGTGCGGCGGAGTGCGGGGTGGCGGAAGGCGAGGAGTCCTCGGAGGACGCCTTGGGCGTCGCGGCCGAGCAGCCCGCCGTGAGGACCGTCGTCGTGAGGAGGAGACAGGCCAGCGCCGCCCTCTTGATTCGCCTGTCCACCGCGTCCCACCCCATGTCCGTCCGTGATCATCAGACCCGTTCCCCCTGCTTGACGGCGAACAGATGTCCGAGGTTCCACCCGGGACGAGGTGGCGAGGGACGCGAGGGTCGCCGTCCGTGGGGCTTGGCTACGCTGGACAGCAGACGTCCGATACGTCATGAAATCGGGCGAAATCTCTAAGGAACCGAAGAATGGGTCTCCGTGGCAGCGTTCCGGCCCTGAGGGGCAGGTCGCTCACCCGTGCCGCCATGGCGATGTCGGTCGCCGCCGGTGTGGCGCTGGCCGGCGCCTGCGGCGGGGGCGGATCGGGCGGCGGCAACAGTCTCGCCGTCGGCCTGCTGCTCCCGGGCGGCGGGGCCTCACGCTTCGGGCAGTTCGACAAGCCCCTGATCGAGCAGCGGCTGAAGGAACTGTGCCCGCACTGCCCGGCGGCGACCTTCGCCGCCACGCCCGACCCGGCGGTCCAGCGGCAGCAGCTCGAATCGATGATCACCAGAGGCGTGGACGTCCTGATCATCGCCGCCGTCGACCCCCAGCTGCTGCGCCCGTCGGTCGAGGCCGCGCACCGGGCCGGCATTCCGGTGGTCGCCTACGACCGGCTCGCGCAGGGGCCGATCTCCGGTTACGTCACCTTCGACGGGGCGAAGATCGGCAGGCTTCAGGGGGAGGCGCTGCTGAAGGGCATGGGCGCGAAGGCGCACGGCGGGCAGATCGTCATGATGAACGGCGCGACCACCGACCCCAACGCCGGCTGGTTCAAGCGGGGGGCGCTCTCCGTCCTCAAGGGCAAGGTGAAGATCGGCAAGTCGTACGACACCGTCGGCTGGCGGCCGGAGAACGCCTTCGTCAACATGAAGAGCGCCGTCGCCGCACTGGGCGCGGGCAACATCGACGGCGTCCTGGCCGCCAACGACAGCCTCGCCGGCGCCGTAGTCTCCGCCCTCAACGCCACCGAGGTCAGGCCGCTGCCCCCGATCACCGGCCAGGACGCCGACCTCGTGGCCGTGCGGCGCATCGTCCGCGGCGACCAGTACATGACCGTCTACAAGCCGTTCAAGCCGGCCGCCGACGCCGCCGCCGAGATGGCCGTCGCCCTGGGGCGCGGCAAGTCGGTCGCGTCCATCGCCCCCGGCACCGTCGACAACGCCACCACCAAGGACATTCCGACGGTCCTGCTCCCGTCGGTGCCGGTGACGGCCACCACCATCAAGGACACTGTGGTGAAGGACGGTATGTACACGATCTCGCGGATCTGCACCCCGCAGCTCAGGTCCGCCTGCGCCAAGGCCGGACTCCTCTGATGAGCCCCACCCGAGGAGGTGGCCCCGTGCCGGGTCAGCCGCTGCTGACGTTGCGCGGCGTATGCAAGCGGTTCGCCGCCGTCCAGGCGCTGGTGGACGTCGAGTTGGAGATCGCGGCCGGGGAGGTGGTCGCCCTGATGGGCGACAACGCCGCCGGCAAGTCCACCCTGGTCAAGGTGATCTCGGGGGTCGGTCCCGCCGACCGGGGCGTCATCGAATGGCAGGGCAGCCCCGTCCAGATCACGCGCCCGCAGGACGCCCAGGTCCTGGGCATCGCGACCGTCTACCAGGACCTCGCGATGTGCGGCAACCTCGACGTCGTCGCGAACCTCTTCCTCGGCCGGGAGATCCACCGGCTCGGCGTCCTCGACGAGGTGGAGATGGAGCGCCGCACCCGCGAACTGCTGCACACCCTGTCCGTGCGCATTCCCGACGTGCGGGCGCCGCTCGCCACGCTGTCCGGCGGCCAGCGGCAGGTCGTCGCGATCACCCGGCTGTTCCTCGGCTCGCCCCGGCTGCTCCTGCTCGACGAGCCCACCGCCTCCCTCGGCGTCGAACAGACCGGTCAGCTCCTCGACCTCATCGAGGAACTGCGCGACCAGGGCATCGGGGTGCTCCTCATCAGCCACAACATGGGGGACATCAAGGCCGTCGCCGACCGCGTCGCCGTGCTGCGCCTCGGCCGCAACAACGGTCTGTTCGACGTGAACACCACCCCTCAGGAGCAGATCATCGCCTCCATCACCGGAGCGGCCGACAACGCCGCCTCCCACCGCCCGACCCGCCCGGAGGAAGCATGGCCGTAAGGGGGAGGCGGACGGGGGCGCGCGCCGGCGGACGCCGGTGGGACACCGGCCGGCTCGGGGCGTACGCCGGTGCGGTGCGCCGCAGGCTGCCCGAAGGGGCGCTCGGCCCGGTCCCGGCCCTGCTCGCCCTCGCCGTGACCTGGATCGTCTTCCAGGGCCTCAACGACAACTTCCTCTCGCCACGCAACCTGTCCGTCCTCAGCGTGGACATCGTCGGGACGGGCATGATCGCCGTCGGCATCGTCTTCGTGCTGCTGATCGGCGAGATCGACCTGTCGGTGGGCTCACTCGCCGGCCTGGCCGGCGCCGTGTTCGCCTCGCTGAACGTGAACCTCGGGATGCCGGAATGGCTCGCCGTGATCATCGCGGTGATCTGCGGTACGGCCGCGGGCGCCGTGCACGGGTTCTCCTTCGCCAGGATCGGCGTGCCCGCCTTCGTCGTCACGCTGGCGGGCCTGCTGGCCTGGAACGGTCTGATGCTGATCCTGCTGGGGACGGAGACCTCCATCAACTTCAGCGAGAACGGCCTGGTCGCCACGCTGACCAGCCGGTACTTCGGCGCGCCCGCGGTCACCTACGGCCTGGCGGCGCTCGCCACGGCCGCCTACCTCCTCGCCTCCTACCGGCAGCGCAGGCGTCGCGGCGCCGCCGGGATGCCGTACCGGCCGGTGGGCGAGATCTGGACGCGGACGGCCCTCCTGGCGGTGACCGCGTTCGCCGCGGTCCATGTGCTGGACCAGTTCGAGGGCCTGCCGCTGGCGCTGCTGATCTTCCTCGGCGTCCTCGTCGTCTCGGACCTCTTCCTGCGCCGCACGCCCTACGGCCGGCAAATCCTCGCGCTGGGCGGCGGCGAGGAGGCGGCCAGGCGGGCCGGCGTCGATGTGACGCGCGTACGGATCTCGGTGTTCATGGCGTCCGGGACCCTGGCGGCGGTCGGCGGCCTGTTCGTCGCGTCGCGGCTCACCTCGGCGAGCCAGGTCCCGGGCTCCGGCATGCTGTTGATCAACTCCATCGCCGCCGCCGTCATCGGCGGCACCAGCCTGTTCGGCGGCCGCGGCTCGGCCTGGTCCGCGCTGCTGGGGGTGCTGATCATCCAGTCCATCGGCTCGGGCATGGCACTGCTGGGCGTGGGCCCGCCGGTCCAGTTCATGATCACGGGCGGGGTGCTGTACACGGCGGTGGTCTTCGACGCCCTGGCCCGCCGCGCGGCGGAGACCCGGGGGCCGGCCTGAGGGGGCTCGGCTCCCCGGACCGAGGGGCTCCTCGGACCGAGGTGCTCCTCGGACCGAGGTGCTCCTCGGACCGAGGGGTTCCACCGATCACAGGGGGCACCATCCCCCCATGCCGGACTTGGGATTCCTCATCGGCGCGGAGAACCCCCAGTACGACGCGCGCCGACTGGTCGGACTCCTGATCGCGGGCCTGCGCCGGCCCTGAGCACCGCCCTCCCGGCGGTCGCGGCCGTCACGGTGTTCCGGAAGGCACGTCCTGCTCCGCCCAGATCGTCTTGCCCGTGGCGGTGGGCCGGGTTCCCCAGCGCTGGGTGAGCTGGGCGACCAGCAGCAGGCCCCGGCCGCCCTCGTCGTAGGTGCGGGCGCGGCGCATGTGGGGTGCGGTGCTGCTGGCGTCCGAGACCTCGCAGATGAGGCTTCTGTCGTGGATGAGACGGAGCTGCACGGGCGGCTCGGCGTGCCGGATGGCGTTGGTGACCAGCTCGCTGACGATCAGCTCGGTGACGAAGGCGGCGTCGGTCAGACCCCAGCTGTCCAGCTGTCCGACGGCGTTCTTGCGGACCTCGGCGACGGCGGCGGGGGCGGGGTCGACGTCCCAGACCGCGACCCGGGTGGAGTCCAGCACCCGGGTGCGGGCGATGAGCAGGGCCACGTCGTCGGCGCGCCGGTGCGGGAGCGTGGCGCCGAGAACCGTGTCGCACAGGACGTCGAGGGAGGCCGCGGGGCGGGTGAGCGCCTGGCACAGCCGGGACACGGCGTGGTCGACGTCCGTGTCCCGCGAGGCGATCAGGCCGTCGGTGTACAGGACGAGCAGGCTGTCCTCCGGCAGGTCGATCTCGGCCGCCTCGAAGGGGAGTCCGCCCAGGCCGAGCGGGGGCCCGCTCGGCAGGTCGAGCAGTTCGACGGTGCCGTCCGGGCTCACCACGACGGGCAGCGGGTGCCCGGCCCGGGCCAGCGTGCAGCGGCGCGAGACGGGGTCGTACACGGCGTACAGGCAGGTCGCGCCGACGCCGCCCGAGGAGAGCGGTATGCCGCTCCGGCCGGCGGTCTCGGACGCCCATTCGGAGCCGTAGCCGTCGTCGGCCAGGCGGGCGACCAGGTCGTCGAGGTGGGTGAGCAGTTCGTCGGGCGGCAGATCGATGTCGGCGAGGGTGCGGACGGCCGTACGCAGTCGTCCCATGGTCGCGGCGGCGTGGATGCCGTGGCCAACGACGTCGCCCACGACCAGTGCCACCCGCGCCCCGGACAGCGGGATCACGTCGAACCAGTCCCCGCCCACCCCGGCCCGGGCACCGGCGGGCAGATAGCGGGAGGCGACCTCCACCGCGACCTGCTCCGGCAGCCGCTGCGGCAGCAGGCTGCGCTGCAGGGTGACGGCCGTGCCGCGCTCCCGGGTGTACCGCCGGGCGTTCTCGATGCAGACGGCCGCCCGGGCGGCCAGTTCCTCGGCCAGCACGAGGTCGTCCCGCTGGAACGCCTCGGGGTGCCGGTGCCGGACGAGGACGACGACGCCCAGGATGAATCCGCGCGCGGTCAGCGGCACGGTCATCACCGAGTGGAAGCCGAAGTCGTGGATCCGGGCGGCCCGCAGCGGATGCTTGGCGGCCCAGGCGATGACCTCGGGATCGGTCATCCGGTGCAGCAGGGCCCGCCCCGAGCGCACGCTCTCGGCCGGCGGGGACTCCTCCGGATACTCGTCCGTCCCGCCCGGGGCGACAGCCGCCTCGGGAACCCCCGGCAGCACGGACTGGTGGGCGACACGGCGCAACACGAGGGAGCCGCCCGCCCCGGTGTCCGCGTACTCCGCCTCACCCGTGCCGTCACCGGCACCGCCGTCGCCGCAGTCGAGGGAGGCCAGCAGGTCGACGCTGACGAAGTCGGCGAGGTCGGGGACCGCGACGTCCGCCAGCTCCTGGGCCGTCCGTGTCACGTCGAGGGTGCTGCCGATGCGCCGGCCGGCCTCGGCGATCAGCTGGAGGCGCTTGCGGGCCCAGAACTGCTCGGTGATGTCGTGCGCGGAGAGACAGATGCCGAGGGTGCGGCCACCGGAGTCGCGCAGCGGCGCCAGGACGACCGACCAGGCGTGCGGGCGGGGCTCGCCGGCGGTCCGCAGATAGTTCTCGCGGTGGTGCGGCAGGCCGGTCGCCAGCACCTGGAGCATGTCCTGCTCCGCCAGCTCGCCCGCCTCGTTGTCGACGATCTCCGGCACGCGCAGCCCGCGCATGTCCCCCTCGGCGAGGGCCACGGAGCGCTCCATGTCGGAGTTGGCCCGCCGCAGCCGGAGCCCGGTGTCGTACAGCGCCGTCGCACAGCACGGGGACTGGGCGAAGCTCCAGCCCACCAGGTCCTCGTCGGCCGGCTCCGGTTCCGGTTCGCGCCCGGTCAGCGGCGAGAGCACCAGCCACTCCCCGCCGCCGGACTCCGGGAACTCCGGCATCCTGTGGTGGGCCAGCACCCGGGCCTTCACGCGCCGCCCGTCGCGGTGCCTGAGGGCGACCTCGCCGTGCCACCTAGGCAGTCGGGCGAACGGCGGCAGCTCCGGTGCGGCGGGCGCCTCGGCGAGCAGGGCGCGGGCCGGGCGGCCCAGCATCTCGTCCGCGCGGTGTCCCAGCAGCGCTTCGGCACCGTCGTTCCACCCGGTGACGGTGCCGTGCTCGTCGACGGTGACGCGCGCGGTGAGCGCCTCGTCGACGACGTCCCGGACAGGGCCCGTCTCCTGCATGACCGTTCATCTCGCTCTCGTCGAGCTCTCCACATCACCGAGGCACAGGTATGTGTGCATCTGCCCACTTTCAACCTTATTCCGCCGGGCCGACTGCCGGAGACCTGGGAGTGACACTCGCAACAGAGCAAGGGTGATCAGTTCTCGCGAACTGGCAAGAAGCACAAAATCGACGACGCCCGCGATGAATATTCCCGGAACGGGAGATCACGCAGAATTATTTTTCCGACCCTCCCGATCACGGCGTGCTACTGTCGACGCAGTTGCAGTTGTGGTTGCCTAGAGGTTTTCCGACGGGTGAGCACCGACCCGAAGGAGATTCATCATGGCTACCGGTACCGTGAAGTGGTTCAACGCGGAAAAGGGCTTCGGCTTCATCGAGCAGGACGGCGGCGGCCCCGACGTCTTCGCCCACTACTCGAACATCGCCGCCCAGGGCTTCCGCGAGCTCCAGGAAGGCCAGAAGGTGTCGTTCGACATCGCGCAGGGCCAGAAGGGCCCGACGGCCGAGAACATCGTCAACGCCTGATCATCGGCGCAGACGCGTACTTCGCAGCTGGGGCCCGCACCTTGGGGTGCGGGCCCCAGCTCGCTCGTTTTCTCTCCACTCTCACCGCAGTCATCACTGTCGATACTCCGTTTCCGGCTCGTTCTCGCGATTCTCTGCGCCGTTCTTCCAGCTGCGGAATTCCTTGTCACGCGCCCGCAACAAGGAAGGTTCTGCATGAATCGTGCACGAAATAACCGCACATACGACCGTTTCGCGAGTTCGACGGGCAGCCGTTACGGAGGCAGCGCCTCGCGCCGCCCCTCCGGTCACGGACGCCGCCCGGCCGCACTCCAGGGTGAATTCGCGCCGCCGAAGACCATCACCCCCGCACTGCCCGCCGTCGAGGCGTTCGCCGACCTCGCGCTGCCCGCGCCGCTGCTGGCCGCGCTGGGCCACGAGGGCGTGAGCGTGCCGTTCCCCATCCAGGCGGCGACCCTGCCGAACTCCCTGGCCGGCCGTGACGTCCTCGGCCGTGGCCGCACCGGTTCGGGCAAGACCCTCGCCTTCGGCCTCGCCGTCCTGGCCCGCACCGAGGGACGGCGCGCCGAGCCCCGCCAGCCGCTCGCCCTCATCCTCGTCCCGACCCGCGAGCTCGCCCAGCAGGTCACCGACGCGCTCACCCCGTACGCCCGCTCCCTGCGGCTGCGACTGGCGACCGTCGTCGGCGGCATGTCGCTCGGCCGGCAGGCCGGCGCCCTGCGCAGCGGCGCCGAGGTCGTCGTCGCCACGCCCGGCCGGCTGAAGGACCTCATCGACCGCGGCGACTGCCGGCTGAGCGACGTCGCCATCACCGTCCTCGACGAGGCCGACCAGATGGCCGACATGGGCTTCATGCCCCAGGTCACCGAGCTGCTCGACCAGGTGCGCACCGACGGCCAGCGGATGCTGTTCTCCGCGACCCTCGACCGCAACGTCGACCTGCTCGTCCGCCGCTACCTCAGCGACCCGGTCGTGCACTCCGTCGACCCGTCCGCGGGCGCGGTCACCACGATGGAGCACCACGTGCTCCACGTCCACGACACCGACAAGCACCGCACGACCACCGAGATCGCGGCACGCGACGGCCGGGTGCTGATGTTCCTGGACACCAAGCACGCGGTGGACCGGCTGACCGAGCACCTGCTCAACAGCGGCGTGCGCGCCGCGGCCCTGCACGGCGGCAAGTCCCAGCCGCAGCGCACCCGGACCCTCGCCCAGTTCAAGACCGGACATGTGACGGTGCTGGTGGCGACCAACGTCGCGGCCCGCGGCATCCACGTCGACAACCTCGACCTCGTCGTCAACGTCGACCCGCCCAGCGACCACAAGGACTACCTGCACCGCGGCGGTCGTACCGCCCGCGCCGGCGAGTCCGGCAGCGTGGTCACCCTGGTGACCCCCGGCCAGCGGCGCGGCATGAGCCGGCTGATGGCCACGGCCGGCATCTCCCCGCAGATCACCCCGATCCGTTCGGGCGAGGCGGAACTGAGCCGTATCACCGGCGCCCAGGCCCCGTCCGGCGTGCCGGTCGTCATCACCGCACCGCCCGCCGAGAAGCGTCCGCGGCGCGCGGGGGCGTCCTACTCGTCCCGGGGCAGCCGTGGCCGCGGCGGCCAGGGCGGCCGGTCCTCGGCGGAGGCGGGCACGGGCCGACGCAGGTCGGCACCGCGCCAACGCCCCGCCGCCGACCCGGCGGCCTGACCCCGCCCGTTCCTTCCTCCGCTCGCCCCTTCCCCGGGCCCCCGGCTCCCCCGTCCCCTTCTCCTCCCTGGGAGGCATCATGCGCTGTGTCATCGCCCGTTACCCGTTCGACCTGACCAGGGACGGGGTGCTGGACTCGATGAAGGGCATCCCGCCCGAGCCGATCACCGGTGAGTCCGTGACCATCGGCCGCCGCCGCTACCCCGTGAAGCAGGTGGGCGAGGTCATCACCCGGCAGGACCGCCGCGACTTCACCGGCGGCGAGGTCGTCCGGGCCATGACCCGCCTCGGCTTCACCTGCCACGCCCACCCCGAAGCGGTGCCGCAGTACGCTCTCACACCGCTGCAGACCGCCTCGGAACTCCTCGGCAGCCCCGGCCCCCAGGGCGCGTGAGTCCCGGCCGGGCATGAGTCCCGGCCGGAAGCACAAGTCCCGGTCGGGCATGAGTCCCGGTCGGGCATGAGTCCCGGTCGGAAGCACAAGTCCCGGTCGGGCATGAGTCCCGGTCGGGCATGAGTCCCGGTCGGGCATGAGTCCCGGTCGGGGTCACGACTTCGCGGAGTCGTACTCCTCGCGGGCCCGCTGGATCGCCGTCATCCGGCGCTCCGCCCACAGCGCGACGCTGCGGACCTGCTCGGCCGCCTCACGGCCGAGGTCGGTGAGGGAGTAGTCCACGCGGGGCGGGATGACCGGCTTGGCATCCCGGTGGACCAGCCCGTCGCGCTCAAGGGTCTGCAGGGTCTGCGTCAGCATCTTCTCGCTGACCCTGCCGATCTCCCGGCGCAGTTCGCCGAAGCGGTACGAGCGCTCCAGCAGCGCGATCAGGACCAGGGTGCCCCAGCGGCTGGTGACGTGTTCCATGACCAGACGCTGCGGGCACATCCCCTCACCGAGAGCGTCGGCGGCGCGCACACGGTCCGCCAACGACGTCGCCCTTGCTCCCGCACCCACATCCGTGCCGCCCACACCCGTACCGCCCATGCCCATACCGTACGTCGAGGTCAGTGCAGCGGCTTCGGTCGGGCCAGGCCGGTGTCGTACGCGAGGATCGTGGCCTGGACGCGGTCACGGACGCCGAGCTTGGTCAGCAGGGCGTTGACGTGGGTCTTGACGGTGCCGGTGGTGACACCGAGGCGGTCGGCGATCTCGGCGTTGGCGAGTCCGGCGGCGACGAGCGAGAGGACCTCGCGCTCGCGCGGGGTCAGGGCGTCGAGGAGATCGGCGGTGGCGGCCGGTGGGACGGGGACGTCACCGGCGAACACGTCGATGAGACGGCGGGTGACCGCTGGGGCCAGCATCGCCTCCCCCGCGGCGACGACCCGGATGCCGGTGAGGAGTTCGGCGGGCAGGGCGTCTTTGAGGAGGAAGCCGGAGGCGCCGGCGCGCAGGGCCTCGTAGACGTACGAGTCGAGGTCGAAGGTGGTCAGCACCAGCACCCGGGGCGGTCGCTCGGACCGCGTCAGGAGGCCCGTCGCGGTGAGGCCGTCCATGTCGGGCCTGCGGATGTCCATGAGGACGACGTCCGGGGCGAGCCGCCCCGCAAGCACCACCGCCGAGGCGCCGTCACCGGCCTCCCCGACGACCGTCAGATCCGACTCGGCGTCCACGATGGCCGCGAACCCGGCACGGACGACAGGCTGATCGTCGACGACGAGCACACGGACGGGGGCGGCGCGGACGGGTCGCCGAAGCGAAACGCGAAGACCGGTTTAAGAGGGGGAGGATGTCAACCGTCTCTACCTTCCGATAGGCGCCGACGCCGGGATTCATCCCGCCGTCCGACGCCTGCGCCGCCCGCCCCGGCGAGGCTGGTGGCATGCAGCTGACCTACCTCGTCGTCCCGCTCCTCGCCCTCGCGATCGCCGCCCGGTTCGTCTGGAACGGCGAGCGCCCCGCGCCCCCGGTCTGGCTGGCCGTCGCCCTGTGCCTCGCCTCCTACCCGCTCGGCATCCTGGCCGCGAACGCCCTCGGGCTGGACATCAACTCCTCCTCCGGCCGCGGGGTCCGCCTGAGCGTGGCCGTGGAAGCCGCCTTCCTGGCGGGCCCGGTGGCCACCGCGGCACGGAAGGCGTCCCGGTCACTGGCCCCGAAGCGACGGAGCCGTGAGCGGGCCTGAGAGTGATCGACCGGCCGGGTCACGGACCCGCGTCCGCGTCCTGGTCCGCCGTCATCCGGCGCAGCAGGTTCAGCAGCGTCGTGCGGTCGGTCTCGTCCAGGGGGGCGAAGCAGGTGGCGAGGACCTCGTCGGCGATCCGGTGGCCGGCCGCCAGGACCTGTTCGCCGGACGCGGTGAGGTGGTGCTCGATGCGCCGGCCGCCGCCGGGGCGGCGCTCGATCAGGCCCAGCGCCATCATGCGCCCGGCGAGCGTGCCGAAGGACTGCTCGCTCTGGAAGGTGGCCGCCGCCAGCGCGCGGCCCGTGGCCCCGGGTGACTCACTGATCGCCCGGAGGGCGTCCCACTGGGCGAGCGTGGCGCCGACGGTGGCGAGCCGGCTGTCCAGGGCGCGGTGCTGTCGGTACTGCGCCTGCTTGACGGCGCGTCCCAGGAGCTGCAGTTCATCGGGCATGGGTGCAGTCTAATGCACGACTAAGCTGGCTTATATAAACATCCTTAGTTATGCTCGGTGCATGCCCACCGACACCAGCACCCACGCCAGTACCGACACCACTGCCAACACCACCGCCGACGCCACTGCCGACATCCCTAGCGACCTCACCTTCGCCACAGCCGGCACCGGCCGCCCCGTCCTCGTCCTGCACGGCGGCGGCGGACCGGCCACGGTCGCCGGCCTCGCCGCCCATCTGGCGCGGACCGCCCACACCCTCACCCCCACCCACCCCGGCTGGAACGGCACCCACCGCCCCGACTGGCTGACCGGCGTCGACGACCTCGCCCTGGCCTACCTCCGCCTCCTGCACACCCTCGGCCTGCGCGACGTCCTCGTGGTCGGCTCCTCGTTCGGCGGCTGGACGGCCGCGGAGATGGCCGTGCGCGACACGGCGGGCATCATCACCGACCTCGTCCTGATCGACGCCGTCGGCGTGCACGTGCCCGACGAGCCGATCCGGGACTTCTTCACCCTGGACGCCCGCGGTGTCGCCGAACACGTCTGGCACGACCCGGAGCGCCACTACCAGGACCCGGCCCTCCTCGCACCAGCCCAACTCGCCGTCATGCGGGCCAACATGGCCACCCTGCGAATTCTCGCGGGCGAGCCCAACATGCACGACCCGAAACTGCTGCGCCGACTGCGTCATGTCACCGTCCCCACGCTGCTGCTGTGGGGCGCGAGCGACCGCATCGTCACACCGGCGTACGGCGCGGCCTACGCCGACGCGTTCGCCGACGGCCGGCTCCAGGTCGTCCCCGAGGCCGGCCACCTCCCGCACATCGAACAGCCGGCAGCCACCTTCGCCCTGCTCGACGCCCACCTCCACGGGACGGGCACGGCCCCGCGGCCGCGCGTCAGCCGGCCGAGCCTCAGCCGGACGGCGCCGGCGTCTGCCTGACGCCGTCCACGACGGCGCGGGTTGACGACGGCGCTGGTGAAGACGACCGTGCCGGGCTCGATCAGCCCGTCGTCCCCGCTCGCTCCCTTCACCTGGACCGAGCGCTCGCCCACCGCTACCGGATTTCATTCGCAGTGCATCGGCCTTCAGGCCGGTGGTGAAGCGAATCTGACAGTGGCGACGCGGAGCGTCGCAGACTCAGGTCCGGCGGAGCCGGAACCGGCTCGTGACGGTGACGGATCGTTCACACGTTCCCGATGACGACGCGGGTTCGACGTGCCTAGTGTGATCGTCATG
The DNA here is from genome assembly GCF_044460385.1 of Streptomyces sp. NPDC050121. Classification (NCBI taxonomy): domain Bacteria; kingdom Bacillati; phylum Actinomycetota; class Actinomycetes; order Kitasatosporales; family Streptomycetaceae; genus Streptomyces; species Streptomyces sp. NPDC050121. Next base: position 162,226 of record NZ_JBITJV010000015.1, read on the forward strand.
CAGCTCCGGTACAGCTTCCGCGTGTACCCCGACGCCACTCAACAGGCAGCGCTGGTCAGGGCGTTCGGGTGCGCCCGTGTCGTGTTCAACGACGCCGTGCGGGCCCGCGAGGACGCCCGTCGGGCCGGGCAGCCCTTCCCGACGGCCGGTGACCTGTCCCGGAAGCTGATCACCGAGGCGAAGCGGACAGCCGGGCGGTCCTGGCTCGGCGAGGTCTCCGCGGTGGTGCTCCAGCAGTCCCTGCGGGGCCAGCGCGGTGCTCTATTCGCCGATGTGCTGGTCGGGGCATTGACCGATGGCGCGTGTGACGCGGGTGTGGGTCGCTGGCGGTGAGGCCCGGACTGCCCAGAAGGTCAGCGCGCGCGGTCGTCGTCCGGCATCGCGGAGGGTGCCTCAGTGGCCCAGGCCAGCAGCATCCGCAGGCCGTCGTGCGATGGGCTTCCTGGCTCGGCGGCATACGTGATCAAGGCCTGATCGGGGTCGTCCGTTGCGCGCAGGGTCTCGTATGCCAGTTCCAGATCGCCGACCACCGGATGGTGGAATCGCTTGGTTCCCGAGGTCTTGTCCTGCACCGGGTGCTCGGCCCACCAGTGACGGAAGTCCTCGCTCTTCATCGACAGTTCGCCGATCAGGCTCGCCAACTGAGGGTCCTCGGGGTGCCGTCCCGCGTCCAGGTGGAGGTAAGCCACGTTCTCGCGGGCGCAGGAGGTCCAGTCCGCATACAGTTCCCGGGACGTCTCGTCGAGAAAGGTGATCCGGGCGATGTTGCGCTCGGCTCGGTGCAAGGGCGTGTAGTCGCCGAAGAGGGCGGCCGCTGCCGTGTTCCAGGCCAGTATGTCCATGCGCCGGCCCATCACCATCGCCGGCATGTCCACCAGATCGTCCAGCAACCGCTGGAGCATGGGGCGTACGCGTTGCGGCCGGGTCGGGCACCGGGGAGCGTGCCGGGCGGAGGGCTGCGGTCGGGCGAGGCGGTGCAGGTGCCGGGTGGCGTCCGCGTCCAGCTGCAGTGCGCGGGCGAGGGCGTCGAGTACCGCGCCTGAGGGGTTGGGCACGCGGCCCTGTTCCATCCGGGTGTAGTAGTCGACGCTGACTCCGGCGAGCTGCGCGATCTCCTCTCGGCGCAGGCCCGCGACCCGGCGCTGGCCTCCGAAGTCCGGCAGGGCAACGTCCTCGGGGTGCAGGAGGGAGCGGCGGGTGCGGAGGAACTCGCCCAGGTTGATCGCTGTGCTCATACGACGATTGTGGCCGGTCGCGGGGGGGGGGGGGGGGGGGGGGGGGGGGGGGGGGGGGGGGGGCGGCCCCCCCCCCCCCCCGCCCCGGGGGGGGGGGGGGGCCCGGCGCGCCGCCCC
>NZ_JBITJV010000015.1:163587-216479 GCF_044460385.1 Streptomyces sp. NPDC050121
ACCCCCTTCCCCGACGGCGCGCCCCCCCCCCCGGCCCCCGCCGGCCCCGCCCCCCCCCCCCCCCCCCCCCCCCCCCCCCCCCCCCCCCCCCCCCCCCCCCCCCCCCGCCGTCAGGAGGCGGGGATGGCGGTCACCAGGCCCCCGTCGACGGCGATGTCCTGGGCCGTGATGTACGACGACCGCCGGGAGAGAAGGAAGGCCACGGTCTCGGCGACGTCCTGGGCCTGGCCGAGTCGCCTCAGCGGCACCTGGGAGCGGATGACATCGTGCGAGGCGGGGTCCGGGTTGGCGGCATCGAACATCTCGGTCACGATGTAACCCGGGCTGATCGAATTGACCCGGATGCCGCGCTCGGCAAGATCACTGCCCAGTGTGCGGGCCAGATTGTGGACGGCGGCCTTGGTGGCCGCGTACACCGGTGCCACGGCCAGGCCCCGGTGCAGTGTCCACGAGGCGTTGATCACGATGGAACCGCCACCCGACGCCTCGATCAGCGGCAGAACCTTCTGGATCGTGAAAAACACCCCCTTGAAATTGACGTCGACACTGAGGTCGAAGTCCTGCTCAGTGACCTCGCCGCTGCGCTGGAACACTCCGACCCCGGCATTGGCGAACACCCCGTCCAGACGGCCGTGGCGTTCACGGATCAGGGCAGCCAAGCGGTCGAGATCGGTGAGGCTGGCGGAGTCGGCCCGGACTGTGAACAGCCGGGCACCTTGGTGGGACATGTTGTCCAGTTGTTCGGCCGCGAGGTCGAGGCGGGCATCGTCGCGGCCGGTGATGACGATATTGGCGCCGGCTTCCAGGAGCAGACGCGCGGTGGCCAGGCCCATCCCGCTGGTTCCGCCGGTGATCAGGACGACACGGTTGTGGAAGCCGGTCACATCGCTGTTGCTGTCGGTCATGACCACAGCCTCGCCACCAGCCTTCGGGCCAACCAGGCCCAAAACAACCTGGGTCTCCCAGAGCCCCCTTCTGCAGGCAGCCGAGACACCCCGCCACCCCGCCACCCTGGACATCCAACAATGCGACACGCACCGCCCGGCCTGGACGTCAACCCCCGAAGGACTTCCGGAGCCGACCACTTAGTTCTCGCTGTGGTCCCGGGTCAGTGCGGCCAGCAGTTCGGGATCGGAGTGGACCTCGGCTGTGTGCTGCCAGGCGATGAGCAACTGGGCGACGGACGCGCTGTTGCCGAGCGAGTCGGCGGCACGCATGGTGTCGACCAGTTCGACGGCGAAGGCGTGCAGATCGGGCTCGGGCAGGAAACGGACCCACGGGAAGGCGTCCGGCAGTATGTCGAGGAGCAGCTCCGTGCTGCCGGGCTCCCGCCGTGCCATCGCGGCCAGCATCCGGGTGGCGGCCGACACCACGGTCTGGTCCTGCTCGGCCCGCGCAGCGGTGGTGAGGACCAGATCCTCGCCGTCTCTGCGGTGCAACAACAGCCGCGACGATTCCTTGAGCCGGGCAAGCGTCTGCTTGTTCTTGTTCACCAGCTCGGAGAAGTTCACGGCGGCGCTCTCACTGCTCATGACTTTGAAATTACTTCGAAACTCGCCACGATGCCATCGCCCGGACGAGGGACACGCACAGCCCCCACTAGCATCGGCCGCATGCCTTTACGACGGAGCCATGACAACGGACGCGGTCACGACCTCACGGACTCGCCTCCCGGGCGGGACCCACGAGCCGACGCGTATCCGATGCCGTCCGTGCCCTACGGGTGGTACGCCGTGCTCCGTAGTCGCGAGCTGCGGCCCGGGCGGGTCGTCAGCCTGCACTACTTCGGGCGGGCGCTCATCGCCTTCCGCGGGGCCGACGGGCGGGCGGCCGTGCGGGACGCGCACTGTCCGCACTACGGCGCGCATCTGGGCGTCGGCGGGAAGGTCGTGGACGGGACGGTGGAGTGTCCGTTCCACGGGTGGCGGTTCGGGGCCGACGGGCGGTGCGTGCACGCTCCCTTCGCGGTCCGGACGCCCAAGGTGGGCCTCGGCGGCTTCCCGGTCCGCGAGCACAGCGGGCTCGTCTTCGTGTACACCGGTCCCGACGAAACCTCCGCCACCAGCTCCGGCGAGACCTCCGACGAGCCCCCCTGGGAGGTCCCCGACATCCCGGAGACCACGTCCAAGGAGTTCGCCGCCCCCGTCGACGACACCTGCCGGGCCCGCATCCACGTCCAGGAGATGCGGGAGAACATCGTCGACGAGTCCCACTTCCACCACATCCACGGCCAGAGCGAACCCCCCGTCCAGGACTGGAAGGCCGACGGTCCGTTCGCCGAGGTCCGCGGCCGGATCCGGCGGCGCGTGCTCGGGTGGGACATCGACAACACCTTCGACGCCTTCATGTACGGCCCGGGCGTCATGGTGGTCCGCACCCACGGCCCGGCGCTCTCCGTGACCGCCGTCGCGCTCTCCACCCCCGTGGACGACCGGACCAGCGAGCTGCGGATGCTGTACTACCTCCGCAAGCCGGCACGGGCCCCCTTCTTGACGCCCGTGCTCAAGCTCGTCTTCCGCGCGGAGGCCCTCGGCGAGGTGCGCGAGGAGGTCAGGATCTGGGACCACAAGATCCACCAGCCGCGGCCCGTCCTGCTCCCGCACGAGAAGGGCATCAGAGAACTCCGGCGCTGGTACGCGCAGTTCTATCCGCCGGTCCATCCCCCGCATTGACGAGAAGGCCCGGGTCGTCTGCGAAAACCGCCCTGCCCGACCCGGGCCCCTCACGTGCGCCCCCCTGTTCCCTGTCCCTTACAACGTCACCTGCTTGCCCCCCAACGTCACCACGAGCTTCCCGTTCGAGGCGAAGGACCAGCCCAGGGCGCCCGAGTACGAGGCGCAGCGGGAGCCGTTGGCGCCGGTCCAGAACTGGTTGGTGCTGTCGGCGTCACCGATGGTCTTGTCGTTGGAGCCGCTCACGCCGAACCGGCACGAGGTGTTGCTGCGGAACACCGAAGTCCCGGCGTCCCAGGAGTAGTTGCGCTCGGCGTTGTCGATGCTCAGGTTGTTCGAGACGGCCATGGAGCCCGGGTTGCTGTTGTAGGTGAACCCGTGATGGCCGTTGTGGAAGGCGATGCTGCGCCGCACCACGTGGTTGACGGCGATGTCGTCGCCGCCGAGCTTGTAGCCGTTGCGGTCGCCGTTGGAGTTCACGGTGCCGTCGCTGAGCGTGCCGTTGTTGTAGGACAGCGAGTCCTCGATGGTCACCGGGCCGATCGCGCCGGTGTCCGTCTTGGTGTAGAGGTCCCAGCCGTCGTCGATGTTGTTGTGGGAGACGGCGTAGCGGAAGACGTTCCCGGTGCCGGTGGTGAGCTTCGCGGCGAAGCCGTCGGCGTCCTCGCCGTCGGAGTCGGCGTTGTCGTGCGACTCGGCGGAGAGGATGAGGTTGTCGGACGGCCACTGGGCGGCGGGGGTGCTGGAGGCGATCCGGCCGAGTTGGAGCCCGGTGTCACGGTTGAAGCGGGTGATCGTCCGCTCGACGACGTTGTGGCTGCCGCCGACGTAGATCCCGTTGTCACCGGCGCGTTCGACGACGAGGCCGTAGACATGCCAGTACGAGCCGAAGAGCTGGAGCCCGCGGTTGGACGAACTCTCGGTCTGCGCCGAGAAGTTGAGCACCGGCGTCTCGCCCGGGTAGGCGGACAGCGTGGTCAGGGCGCTCGCCGTCCCGCTGCTGGTCGCCGGGATGGTGACCGTCGACGAGTAGGCGTACGTCCCGCCGCGCAGGTAGATCGTTCCGCCCGCGCCGACGCGGCTGATCGCCGAGGTGAGGGTGGTCGGCGCGGACTGGGTGCCGGCCGCGCCGTCGGTGCCGGTCGGCGAGACGTAGAGCGCGCCGCCGGCCGGGGGCGTGGTGCTGTCGGCCGTCGTCGCCTCGGCGTAGTCGACGTTGGGCAGGCCGTCCGCGGTGGTGGGGTTGAGGCGGACGGTGTTGCTGCCCGCGTTGAGGGACACCGTGAGCGTCTTGGTGACCCACGTCGTCCAGGCGCCGGTGGCCTCGAAGGACGGCGTCTGCACCGTCGTGCCGTTGACGACGAGCGAGGCGGGGCGGGCGGCGGCGGTGCCGTTGGCGAAGCGGACGTTCAGCGTCGCCGTGCCGGCGGTGGCCGCGTTCACGGTGAACTGGGCGTATCCGCCGGTCGAGTTGGTGCCGTTGCAGAATCCGCTGCCGGAGTAGCCGGTCCAGTCGGAGTCGATGGTGCCGGTGCAGACCGCCGGGGAGGCCTCGGCCTCGTAGCGGGTGGTGGTGGCTGCCTGCGCGGGCGCGGTGCCGGCAAGCGCGACGAGCGTGCCTGCCACCAGGCTGACGCAGGCCATGACGGATCTCAGCTGCATGGGTTCATCTCCAGGAACGGGACGAGTGCGGGTCGGCCGAACTGGAAAGCGCTTTCTCCCGGAAGTTAGGGGCCTGGCCTGAGCACGTCAAGAGTCGCGTACTTGTTTACTGTTCACGTAGGTGGACGCGAAGGGTGGGCAAGACGCGCCGACGGCCGCGGACCGTGCGCGTCCACCGCTGTGCGTGCCGACGCGTACGCGATCCCCTCAAGGGATCCGTGCAGGAGCATCACACAGGCTGCACACAGTCCTTCGAACGACTCGTTAACGTGTGCGGCCATCGGATCCCTGCGTATCGACGGATCCCCGCGTAGGAAGAACACAGATGGACTACTGCTCCACGTGTCGTCGGCATCTCAACGGCGCCCTGGTGTGCCCGGGATGCGGCGCCTACGCCCCGGACATCGCGCCCCAGATCATCGCCGCGCCCTCCGCCGCACCCGCCCCGCTGAACTCACTCTCCTCGCCGGGCTCACCCGACTCATCTGACTCACCCGACTCACCCGGCCTGGAGAGCGTGACGCCGCCCGTGCCGCTGCCCGCGCCGCAGGGACGAGCGGCGCGCCGACGGCAGCTGGCCCGCTGGAAGAAGAACCAGCGCCGGGCCGTGGTCGCGACGGCCGTCGCCCTCGTCGGAGGCGGGCTGACCGTCGCCTCGCTGGACCGAGGGACCGGCGACCAGACCCAGGCGGCCACCGCACCGGAGCTCCCGACCACGTCGAACGACGAGCAGCCGACGTCGGACCACACCCGCCCGACGGTGACCCGCTCCAACGCCCACCGGTCGACTCCGTCATCCACTCTCCCGTCACAGCCCCAGTCCCGGGCGAACACCCACCCGGACTCCCTGGCCTCCACCCCCAAACCCCCCACGAACTCCACCAGGACGTCCTCGGTCCCCCACCAGCGAACCGGCACCTCGTCCTACAACGGAACGGTCAGCACCACGACCACGTCCACCGGCACGACCGGCACGACCGGCACGACGGGCACGACCGCGCAGCAGCCACCCGCGCCCCCCACGACCGGCGGCACGGAGTCGTCGACGTCGACGGGGTCGACGTCCACGGGATCGACATCCACCGGATCGACGAACCCCGCCCCCGCCGCGACCTCACCGTCGAACATCTGCGTACTGGGCCTGATCTGCCTCTGATCCGGCATTCCCGACGGGCGACTCGCTCTGCCCATACGTGTCCGGGACGGACATCGGTGCAACAGGATCTGTTCAACGGAACTTATCGAGGCGGCTGTTAGTTTCTACGGTGCTGTAGACGACCCGAACCGACCTCTGGAGTTCTCATGGCCCTGTGGGACCGCATCAAGGAGTCCGCGTCGACGATGCAGACCCAGCTCGTGGCGAAGAAGAACGACCTCAAGAGCGGCGCCTTCCGCGACGCGAGCATGGCCATGTGCGCCCTGGTCGCCGCCGCCGACGGCACCATCGACCCCGCCGAGCGGCAGCGGGTGGCTCAACTCATCGCCACCAACGAGGTGTTGCAGAACTTCGACGCCATGGACCTGCAGCGACGCTTCGACGAGAACCTCAACAAGCTGACCACCGACTTCGCCTTCGGCAAGGTCAGCGTGCTGCAGGAGATCGCCAAGGCGAAGAAGAAGCCGGCCGAGGCCCGCGCCGTCATCCAGATCGGCATCGTCATCGGCGGCGCCGACGGCGACTTCGACAAGACCGAACAGGCCATCGTCCGCGAAGCCTGCTTCACCCTCGAACTCCCGCCGCACGAGTTCGACCTCTGACCGATGACCTCTGACCGGTGACTGGTGACCGGTGACCGGTGACCGTCCGGAGTGGCTGGCGGTGCGTGAGGGCTCGGCCGTTCTCACGCACCGCGATCGTCCTCAGGTGACGGTGCCCGTCAGCCCCGTCGCCCGGCCGTCCTCGTCCCAGCGGACCTCCAGGACACGGGTCACGGCGTCGCGGTTGACCGGGCCGAACACGTGCGGGAACAGGGTGCTCTCGGCGACTCCGGGCGGCGGAGCGGGGGCGGCCGCCTCCCACTCGCACCTCGCGGTGAGCCGCTCCTCGTCGAGGACCAGCGCCAGCAGCGGCCGGGGGCCGTCGCGGTAGAACGCGTTGACGACGGTGAGCGTGGTCTCCTCGTCGGGCGAGCAGTGCACGAAGCCGTCCTCGGCGAGGGAGGCGGGCGCGTAGGGCCGGTCGGCGTCGGCGTTCCACTCGTCGAGCGGTACGACGTGATAAATCATGATCCGGTTATACAACAGACGTTCGACGCCTACTCGTGCTCGTCGCCGCCGGCCCTCCCGGGGACCTGCCCCTCCGGGCAGCGGGCCCGGCTCGGGGGAAGTGGCGGAGTGCTTCGCGGGCCTTTCGCTCCGACCTGTGCTACCGTGATAAAAGTGGCAGTTTCGGTTACCAGAGGCTTGTGAGTGCTCTTCGACCTTCCGTCGACGGGCACTCTTTTTGTTTCCGGGGCTTATCTCTGATCCTGCGACGCCGGTTCCGCAAGGTGCGGACACCGGGCACTGCCCCAAGGGAGATTCAATATGGCATCTGGCACCGTGAAGTGGTTCAACGCGGAAAAGGGCTTCGGCTTCATCGAGCAGGAGGGTGGCGGCCCCGACGTCTTCGCCCACTACTCGAACATCGCCACCCAGGGCTTCCGCGAGCTTCAGGAAGGCCAGAAGGTTACCTTCGACGTCACGCAGGGCCAGAAGGGCCCGCAGGCCGAGAACATCGTTCCCGCCTGACGCTGACGCGACCTACGCGTATCACGTGGCCGGGGCTCGCACTCTTGTAGTGCGAGCCCCGGCTCATGGCGTTCTACCGCGCATTTGAGTTCCACCGCGCATCTGTTTGTATTTTTTCGGCTCATTCTTGTGAATCCTCATGTCGGGAGGAATTCCTCGATACGTGCCGCATCGAGGAAGGTTCCGAATGAACCGCAACAGCTCCGTCCGCTCCCGCCGGGGCGGCGCCGCTCCCTCCCGTTCGGCCAAGCCCGCCGGCCGCAACGGACGTACGAGTAGTCGTCCCGCCGCGTCCGGCGGTGAGTTCGCCGTGCCCGTGACCCTGACGCCGGGGCTGCCGCCGGTCGAGGCGTTCACGGAACTCGACATGCCCGAGCGGCTGTTGACCGCCCTCGGCGCCGAAGGCGTCACCACGCCGTTCCCGATCCAGGCGGCGACGCTGCCGAACTCGCTGGCCGGCCGGGACGTCCTGGGCCGCGGCCGGACGGGTTCCGGCAAGACCCTCGCGTTCGGCCTCGCCATGCTCGCCCGGATCGACGGGCAGCGGGCCGAGCCCCGGCAGCCGCTGGCCCTGGTCCTCGTCCCCACCCGGGAACTGGCCCAGCAGGTCACCGACGCCCTCACCCCCTACGCCCGTGCGCTGCGGCTGCGGCTCGCCACGGTGGTCGGCGGGCTGTCGATCGGCCGGCAGGCGAGCGCGCTGCGCGGCGGCGCCGAGGTGGTCGTGGCCACGCCCGGCCGGCTCAAGGACCTCATCGACCGGGACGACTGCCGGCTGGACCGGGTCGCCATCACCGTCCTCGACGAGGCCGACCAGATGGCCGACATGGGCTTCATGCCGCAGGTGACGCAGCTGCTCGACCAGGTGCGTCCGGACGGCCAGCGGATGCTGTTCTCGGCGACGTTGGACCGTAACGTCGACCGGCTGGTGCGGAACTACCTGCACGATCCGGTCGTCCACTCCGTCGACCCGTCCGCGGGTGCGGTGACGACGATGGAGCACCACGTGCTGCACGTCGAGGACGAGGACAAGCACGCCACGACGACGGAGATCGCCGCCCGCGACGGACGCGTGATCATGTTCCTGGACACCAAGCACGCGGCGGACCGGCTGGCCAAGAAGCTGCTGGCGGTCGGGGTGCGCGCGGCCTCGCTGCACGGCGGCAAGTCGCAGAACCAGCGCACGCGCACGCTCGCCCAGTTCAAGGACGGGCATGTCACGGTGCTGGTGGCGACCAACGTCGCGGCCCGTGGCATCCACGTCGACAACCTCGACCTCGTCGTCAACGTCGACCCGCCCGGCGACCACAAGGACTACCTGCACCGCGGCGGCCGTACCGCCCGCGCCGGCGAGTCCGGCACCGTCGTCACGCTGGTCCTGCCCCACCAGCGGCGGGAGGTGACGCGGCTGATGGCCGACGCCGGCATCACCCCGCAGACCACCCGGGTCCGCTCGGGCGGAACCGAACTGAGCCGTATCACCGGCGCGCAGGCGCCCTCGGGCGTGCCCGTCGTCCTCACCCCGCCGCCCACCGCGGACAAGCGCCCCGAGCGCACAGCTTCCGCCTCGCGCGCCCGACGCGGCCGTCCCGCCGCCCAGGGTGGCCGTCCCGCCGCCCAGGGTGGACGTGCCGCCGCTCAGGGAGGCCGACCCGCGTCCCAGGGCGGGCGTCCGGCCTCCCAGGGTCGTCGCCGCGCCCCCGCCAAGGGCAACGGGAACGGCGGCGGAAACAGCGCCGGAAACGGAAACCGTCCCGGCGCGAACGGCCGCTGAGACCCGCTGCCGCCGGGGCCCGCACAGGCGTGGCCCGCGCCGGGGTGGCTCACCCGCTGGTGTCCTCCGCCAGCGTGTGGGCCACCAGTGCGTTGGCGTGGCCGTGTCCCAGACCGTGCTCGGCCTTCAGCCAGGAGACGAGCTCCATGTGCCGGGTCAGCGGTGAGGCGCGGATCAGCGCCTTCCACTCGGCGATCGGACGGCCGTACTTCTTCTCGATCGCCGGGAAGTAACTCACGGGGCCATTCACGGGTGTCGTCATGTCCATAGGACCGGCGGTGCGGGGAGAAGTAATCGGCCCCCGGGAGGTGGCCCGAAGGCCCGGCCGCGTTTCCGCCGGGTTGGTGTGTCAGACCACGGCGAGGCGGTCCACCAGCAGCTCCACCCTCGGCTCGATGTCCTCCGGAGGCAGCCGTCCCGCCCGGGTCAAGGTCGCCAGCCCGTGCAGGGACGCCCAGAACAGCTCGGTGAACAGTCCCGGGTCGACGCCGTCCCCGGCGACCTCGCCCAGGCTCTCCAGCAGCGCGGCGAAGGCATCCTTCAGCGACTCCGGGGTGTCCTCCCGCGCGAACGCCAGGCCGCCGTCGAGCTGGAACAAGGCGTCGTAGACCGCCGGGTTGCGGGCGGCGAAGTCGAGGTAGGCGCGGGCGAGGGCGGCGACCCGCCCGCGCGGGCTGTTCGCGCCGGCGGTCGCGGCCCGCACCGCCACGGCCATCTCGGCGGCGCCCTCGATGGCGACGGCGCCGATGATCTCCCGTTTGCCGCGGAAGTGGCTGTAGAGGACGGGCTGGCTGTATTCGATGCGCTCGGCGAGCCGGCGGGTGGTGACCGCGCCCCAGCCCTGCTGCTCGGCGAGTTCGCGGGCCGTCGCCACGATGAGGCGCTCGCGCTCCGCCCATTCGCGCTGCTTGCGTTCCTGTACCGACATGATTCGATCCTAGCACCGCTAGACAATCGAGCGGCAGCAGTACTAGCGTTGCCTCATCAGCTAGCAACACTAGATGCGAAGAGGGTCATCATGCTCAGCGCACTTGAGGTCGTCACCACCGTGGTCGTCGGCGTGATGGTGGGGGTGGAGTTCTCCGTCGCCTTCGTCATGAACCCGATCTTCAACGCCCTCCCGGAGGACAGTAACCAGCAGGCCCACTCCCACGGGGGCCGGATGCTCGGCGCCGTGATGCCGTTCTGGTACATCGGCTCACTCGTCCTCGTCGCGGTCTGGGCTGTCGCGGGATGGCACGACCACGGCACCGGCCTCGTCGTCACCGCCGCCGCGCTGCTGATCCTCAGCGTGGTCATGTCGCTTCTGCTGCTCGTCCCGATCAACAACCGGAACAGGACGTGGACCCCTGGCAATCGGCCCGCCGACTGGAAGGAGCAGCTGAACCGCTGGAACCGCTGGCACTACGCCCGCGTCGCCGTCATCATCGCCGCCTTCGCCCTGCTGGTCGCCGCCCTCACCTGAGCCCGCGGTCATGGGCTCGGCCGAAGCCGCTCCGGGCAGCACCGTCGTGACCGCGCCGACCATGACCGTGGCGCTCAAGGCGGCCCGCACACGTCTGACGGCGCTGCGGGGTCAATGCGTCGCACGACCGTGGCCGGCGCGTCGAGCGGGCTGCTCGTCGCCCGTCACCCGCTGCTCGCCGCGTACAGGGCGTACACGGCGTACGGCAGCAGGATCGCGGGGAGCGTCAGCAGCCGTGGGCGGAGCGAACGGCCCGTCTTCAGGGGGCGGAGGCCGTCGAAGAGGACGAGCAGCAGAGCGACGAACGCGGCGAGGACGATGAGCGCGGTCAGCACGAACCCGCTGTTCTCGATCTGGTCGTACGTGCAGTTGTCCAGGTCGCGACGGCCGAGGTCGCCGTAGCCGCAGTGGCCGTGGGCGAGGTACCAGCGCGCGCACAGCACGACGACGGCCGTGGGGAGGCCGATCAGCAGGTGCACCAGAAACGGGGGCAGACAGCTCCGCAGAGCGGAGAGGGCGGAGCGCATCCGCTCACCCCACCATGTGCCGGTCCCCCCGGCTGTGACGGAAGCCACTGTTCCGCCGGACAGCAAGTTCCTCGTCGGGCTCGTGGGCGGGGCGGCCGCTCGTTCTGGGCGGTCTGGCCACGCTCCCCTGGGTCGGCATGGACGTCGACGTCACCTGCCGGAACGACCGGACGACGGTCGACATCCCGGTGCGGGTGGTGCGGGTGTCGGGGGCGCGGCTGACGTGGCGGTTCGAGCGGTAGGCCTCCGACCCCGTAAGTGCGGCCCCGTAAGTGCGGCCCCGGCCTGTGGCCCTGGGTTCCCAGGACCTGTCCTAGGGTGTGGGCATGCCGTACACGCCGATGGCGCTCGAACTTCAAACCGCTCGGCTGATGTTGCGTCCGTGGACCGAAGCCGACATCGACGCTCACCGGGAGCTTGTCGCCGAGCGGGGTCTCGGCCTGCCGTCGGTCGAGGACAACCGGCGGATGATCGAGGAGCAGCGCGCCGCCGTGACACGGTCGGGCATCGCTCTGCTGCCCGTCGTCCGCCGCGACGTGGGTGACTTCATCGGATACTGCGGGCTCACCGTCGGTCGGGCCACCGTCGACGAACCGGAGATCGCGTACGAGTTGTTCCGGCGCGTGCACGGACAGGGCTATGCGACCGAAGCGGCCTTCGCGGTGCTCGCCGCCGCGATCGCGACCGGACGGAAGCGGCTGTGGTCGTCGGTGCGTCCCTGGAACGCGCCGTCGTTCCGCGTCCTCGACAAGCTCGGTTTCCAGCGCGACCACGTGACGACGGACGACCGTGGCGAACTGGTGTGGCTCACTCGCTCCCTGCCGTAGGAGCTCCGCCGAAGCCGATCTCGTTGCCGTCCGGGTCGTGATAGGTGATCTTGCGGACGCCGTTGGCGTAGGTCTCGCGGCGGGTGGGGGTCAGGCCGCGGGCCGTGATGGCCGCGATGCGGACGTCGAGGTCGTCGACGAAGACGGTGTGCAGGGCGTGGCCGGCGTGGTGGCCGGTGCGCTGCTCGATGTAGAGGTACCGGTGCTCCGCCAGCTCCCAGACGGCTTCCTTGTCGTTCGGGAAGAACACCGGCGGGTTGCCGAACAGCCGCTCGTACCAGGCGAGGGCCGCTGAGAAGTCGTTGACGGGGATGCCCGCGAAGAGGTCGACTGTCATGCCTCCTCATCGTAGGCCCGGGGGATCTAGAGGGGCTCGCGCTAGGCCTTCCTTGTCCATGTGCCGTCCAGGCGGAACGGTTCGACGGGGGCGGTGAACGTCACGTCCCAGTCGCCCACGATGAAGCCGCCGAGCCAGAGTCTGATGTTCTGGTCAGCCAGGGCCCAGGTCGCCGGGGCGTCGGAATGCGTTTCGAGGACGGCGTCCGAGACGCGCTCCGGAATGTCGTCCCGCGAATTCGGGGCGTTCCGGGTCATGTTCACGGCCAGGAGCTGCATTTGCTCGGATGTCAGGACTCCTCCGGGAGTGAAGGACTTGAACTGATAGCGCGCCGGGGTCGGTTGCTGATCGGAGCAGTTGAAGAAGAAGCCCACGGATGAATCGTCTATGACCATGTCCGAAGGAAGGAGAGTCATATCGTCAGAATCACGCCCACCGGAAAGGGGTGCAACTCGGCGATCCGCCCACCGAGGAGTTCGTCAGTCCCTCCGTTCGTCACTCCTTCAGCGCGCCCCTCAGTTCTCCCCTCCTTCGGATTCCGAGTTTCTTGTAGGTGCTCGTCAGATGGGTTTCGACCGTGCGGCGGGCCACGTGCAGGAGTGCGGCTATCTCCGTGTTCGTGCGGCCCTCCGCCGCGAGTTCCGCGATGCGGCGCTCACTGCCGGTGAGCGCAGCGGAGCCGGTGTGCGCGGGGGCGGTGCGTCGCGCCCCCGCGGTGCGCAGCGCGTCGTCGGCGTACCGCAGCAGCCGTGCGCTGCCGAGGCGTTCGGCCCGCTCGGCGCCCTCGCGGAGGTGGTCGCGGCCCCGCGTGCGCTCGCCGGCGGCGATCAGCTGATGCCCCTGGGCGAGCAGGGAGGCGACCAGTTCCGCTTCGGCCGGTGAGCCGCGCAGGACCGCCACCGCCTCCTCGCCCAGTTCCAGGCCCCGCCGGCCACGGGTCGCACGGCCCAGGACGCGCAACGCCCGTCCCACCGTGCGCGGGGTGTCCCACACCCGGGCCAGTCGGAGTTCCTCCGTGGCCAGGGCCAGCGCCTCCTGCGGGTTGCCGAGCGCCAGCCGGCACTCCGCGGCCGCCGTCCGCCACGGTGTGACGACCGGGCTGAGGACGGCGCGGGCGGACTGCCGGCGGCCGCACTCCAGGAAGTCGTGGAGAGCGCCCGCGACATCCCCCTCGGTGAACCGCAGCACGCCCCGCGCGTACAGGAAGCGGTTCAGCTCCCAGGAGTCGGGAGTGGCACGGAGGTCGAAGGCATCGACGAGACGGCGGGCGTCCTGCGTACGACCCGTCTCCACCAGGGCCAGCACCGTGTGCGCGTCGGCGTTGGCGGGGCCGCCGCCGGTGTGCCGGCGGACGGGAGCCGCGGGATGCGCGGCGAGCAGCGCGCCGTAGGCGCCCCGTGCCGCCGCGATGTCCCATCTGGTGTCCAGCAGGGCCTGTTCCATCGGGTGCAGCAGGGACGGGTGCTGGCCGGCCAGACCGCGTTCCACCAGGCGTTCCGCCTCGTCGAGTTCGTCGGCCCACTGGGCGACCGCCGCGGCCGTGCCCAGCAGGAACGGCTCGGCGAGGGGGTCGGCGGGCTCCGTCAGGAGCGTGCGCAGGCGTCGCATCGCCTCCCGCGCAGGGATCTCCCCGGCCGTCGCCGCGTACCGCACGAGGAGCGCCCGGCCGGAGGCGCCGACGAGCTCCGGGGAGCGTTCGGCGGTGTCGGCGAGCCAGCGGTAGGCCTCCGCGCGGACCGTCTGGTCCTGGTCGGACAGGAGCGTGGACGCAGTCTGAAGGGTCCGGGCCAGGTCGACGTGGCCGGCCGCCAGCCGGGACTCCAGACGCCGCAACGCCTCCACGGCCGTACGGACCTCCCCGCGGCCCGCGAGCGCGGTGCCCAGAGCGATCGCCGTACGGACCTGGTCGCGGGGGTCGGCGGGCAGGTCCAGCGCCTCCGTCAGCCGCGGGATGCCCGCCGGGGCGTCGGCGCAGGCGTACTCCAGCGAGCCGAGTTCGGTGAGCAGGCGCTGACGCAGGTCGTCGGGGAGGGGTTCTTGCAGGGCTCGGCGCAGATAGCGGACGGCGTCGCCGGGGCGGCCCTCGCGCGCGGCGACCGTACCGGCCTCGCGCAGCGCGCGCAGCGCCCACGGCAGACCGGCCGGCGTGCTGCCCAGCAACTGCCGGGCCACGGCGTCGACATGGTCGCCCCGGCGCAGCATCGCCTGGGCGACCGCCCGGTGCGCGTCCTGACGGCGGGCGGCGGACCAGCCGCCGAGGACGGCGTCCCGCAGGAGGGGGTGCGCGTAGCGGGGGCGGCCGGCCGCGTCCGGGCGCAGCACTCCGAGCCGCGTCATCGCCGTCAGCCAACCGGACACCCGGGCGTGGTCGGCGCCGGAGGCGTCGGCGAGGAGGGAGGAGAACGCCGCCGGGGACTCCGCCTTCTCCGTCCTCTCCGTCCTCTGCGCCTCCTCCGCCTGTTCCAGGGCTGCCAGTGTGCGGGCCGTCTCCGCCGTCGTCGGGCCCGCGTTGTCCAGCCACCAGGAGACGGCCGCCGGGTACGAGCCCGGGTACAGCGCGGCGCACGTCAGCGGGACGGCCGCCGGGGGCGGGGCGCCGTCGAGGTCGTCGAGGAGGGCGTGCAGGAACAGCGGATTGCCGGCGCCGGCGCGCACACCGTCCGCGATCCACCGGTCGGAGGCGGCCGGGAAGGCGGCGCGGACCAGGTCGGCCGAGGCGTCGTCGGTGAGGGGGGCCAGGGTGTGGGTGCGGACGAGGGACGGGGACAGGACGTGGGTGAGACCGGCGGGCTGGGAGTCGATGTCGTACTGGCTGCGCTCGGTGACCACCAGCAGTACCGGTAATCGGTCGATCCGGCGGGCCGCCTCCACGAACCAGCGACGCGAGGCCTCGTCGGCGAGGTGGACGTCGTCGATGGCCACCATGAGCGGCGCCTCGTCGGCGTACGAACGCAGCACCCGCCAGAGCCGGGCCGCACTGTCCCGGTCGTCGATGCCGGGCGCGACATCCGCGAACTCCGGTACGGGGCCGAGGAGATGCAGGACGGAGGAGAACGGCAGCGCGGTGTCCTCGGGGGAGCAGCGGGCGCGCAGGACGCGCAGGCCGAGGTGGGTCGCGTGCGTGGCGGCGGCCTCCAGGAGCGCGGAGCGGCCGGTGCCGGTGGCCCCGCGCAGCAGTACGAGACGGCCGCCGCCGGCGCGGGCGTTCTTCGCCTCCGCCGCGAGCAGTGCGTGCGCGTCGTCGCGTTCCCGCAAGGGTCCGGTCATCGCTGCCTCCTGCTGTCGGGGACGTCGTCGGAAACGTCGTCAGAAACGTGCTCGGCAATGTGTTCGGAAACGTCGGGCGTGTACGTGTAGAGGCGGTTCGGTGGGATAAAGGTCCACGCGATCGTTGTGGCGAGGCTCACGACGGGTCGGACGGCGGCGAAGGAACCGCGTCCGACCTGCGCAGATGCTGTCGAACCGTGGTCGTGGACGGCTTGCTCTCGTGGTCCGCCTCGTGGTGCTCCACGATTGCGCGCGCCGCAGGAGGCGCAGAAGTCTGGGCCCGACCCACCCGTCACCGGTCCCCGCCGGACGACGGGCCCGTGAACTTGGGGGATACGGTTGCTCAGCTCACCCCGGACACCAGAGACCGGCGCCGCCAGCGCTGCCCGGCGGCGGGTTCCCGTGGCCGTCCAGGCGCCGGATCCCCTCTCCCGCGAGGGCGCCGTCAGCCAGTTACGCGTCCGCCCCGAGGTCGAGGTCCACGAAGAGCTCCCGGCCGTCGCCGGCACGGTGGTGCTGTTGATCGAGGACACCCTCGACGAGGCGGCGCTGGCCCGGCTGCGGCGGATCGTGCGCAGCGAAGGGGCGCGGGCGGTGCTCGTCGTGGGCACGATCCGCGAGACCGAACTGCTGGACGTCATCGAGTGCGGGGTCGGGGCCATCGTCTGGCGCCGCGAGGCCACCGCGCACCGGCTGGTGCAGGCGGTGCTGGCCGCCCACCGGGGCGACGGCGACCTGCCCGCCGACCTGCTGGGCAGACTCATCAGCCAGGTGGGCACGATGCACCGCGGTGCGGCGGGCCGGCCCGGCGCCCCCTCCCTGGGACTCGCGCCACGGGAGGTGGACGTCCTGCGGCTGGTCGCCGAGGGCCTGGACACCGGAGAGATCGCCAGCAAGCTGTCCTACTCCGAACGAACCGTCAAGAACGTCATGCACGGACTCACGACGCGGCTGCATCTGCGCAACCGGGCGCACGCAGTGGCATATGCCCTGCGGGAAGGCTACATCTGACCGAACGGGCAATCGAAGGCGGACACGCGGGCAGCGTGCCGTGCCCGCCCACCGACCCCGCAGCACCTGCGGAAACAGGCCCGGAAAGGGCACGATCGGCTAGGGAGTGTCTGCGGCATGATCCGCCGGACAGGCCCTAAGGGCTGCCGCTGACAGCTCGCCGCTGTACGGCAATTGAGGAGCACGACGGTGATCCACGAGGTGGACGAAGTCCTCAAAGGCCTGCTCGAGGGCGGCGCGCTAGCGGGCTCCGGCATCGACGTCTCCTTCGACGCCCCGACCCGCGACTGGGCCGCCCGGCGCAACGCCCCCGTGATCAACACCTACTTGTACGACATCCGTGAGGACGTGTCCCGGCGGCAGCGCGGCCAGATGGCGGTGCGCGACGAACGGGACATCGTCGTGAAACGCCGTCAGCCGCCGCGCTGGTTCCGGCTGTCGTATCTGATCACCGCGTGGACGCGGACCCCGAAGGACGAACACCGGCTGCTGTCAGCCGTGTTGGCCACCCTGCTCCCGCGCGAGCTGCTCACCGCCGACGAACTTCCCGGTTCGCTCGGTGCGTTGGGGCTGGCGGTGCCGGTGACGGTGGCCAGCGTCCAGAGCGAATCCCGTTCCCTCGCCGAGATCTGGTCGGCGCTGGGCGGCGAGCTCAAGCCGTCCCTGGACCTGGTGGTGACGGCGCCCTTCCCCGCGTACCCCGAGTACGACGCCGGTCCGCCGGTCACCGAGGGCGCGGCGGTCCGCCTGCGCGGCATGGACGGCGACCCTCCGGAGTCCGGCGAACGCGCCCACCGCCCGCACCAGGTGGCAGCGGCCCGCGCCGCCCGCGAGGCCGCGACCCGGAACCCGGGCCGGCGGTGAGCGAGCCGGCCGCGAACGGGGCGTACGCCGGGGAACAGCAGGACGTGGTCGCCGCCCCGGTCCCGGAGGGTGAGGACGGGGGGCTGCTGCTCTCCCGCCTCTTCGCGCTGCGGGAGCGGGTCGCCGCTGTGGTCGACCGGCGGGCCGCCGGCGATCCCACCGCCGCCGATCCGCTCCGTGGGCTGTACCTCTCCGAGGAGGCCGTGCGTCGGCTGCTCGCCGGCGGGACGGCCGTCCCCGGCGACGACCTCACCGCCGCCATCCCGCCCGGCGCCGCCCCGGCCCCCGCCGACCCTCTCACCGCCCTCGCCGTCCGGCTCCGCCTCACCGAGCTCGACGCCGCGATCCTCCTCATCGCGCTCGCGCCCGATCTGGACCGTGCCTTCGAGCCGCTCTACGGCTACCTCAACGACGACGTGAGCAGACGGCGCGCCACGGTCGGCCTCGCCCTCGAACTGTGCGGGGCGCCCGCGCACCGGGCCACCGCCCGCGCCCGCTTCCACTCCTCGGCGCCCCTGCGCGGGTACGGCCTGCTGGACGTCGAGGAACCCGAACGGCCCTTCCTGTCCCGCTCGTTGCGCGTCCCGGACCGGGTGCTCGCCCACCTCCTCGGCGACGACACCCCGGACGCCGCCCTGCACGGCAGCCTGCAACCGCTTCCCCCTCCGCTGCCCCTGTCCGCCGACGACGAGGACTTCGTCCACCGGCTGACGCACCGACTGCGGGAGGGCGGCCCGCTCACCGCCTACCTGCGCGAACACCGCGAGGGCGACGGCCTCGCCGCGATCACCTCGGCCCTGCACGCCGCAGACGTCGACGCCCTCCGTTTCACCGGGTCCGCCGACCGTCTCCCCGGCCTTCTGCGCGAGGCGCGCCTCGGCGGCCGGGCGGTCGTCCTGTCGGGCCTGCCGGACCACCCGGCCGCGCTGATCGGCGCGTTGACCGACGCCACGGACGTCACCGTCCTCCTCACGGACCCGCGCCCCTACGACCCGCACTGGTCCACCCACGACCCCCTCGTCCTGGAGGCCCCCCGCCGCCGAGCAGGCGGAACCGCCACCTGGGCAACAGCCCTGGCCGCAACAACCCTGGCCGCCACCGCCCCCGCCACCACGACAGCCCCCGCTTCCACGACCGGCGCCACTTCCACGACCGGCGCCACTTCCACGACCGGCGCCACTTCCGCGACCGCGGGCACTTCCGCGACCGGCGTCACGACCGCGCCCGGCACCGCCACAGGGCCGACCGGTCCCGCCGGCGCATCCGGCCACGCCACCGGCTCCGGCCCGGCCGGCACCGCCCCCGACCGCGCCACCGCCCCCAGCCGCGACACCACCACCCCCGACGCCTCCGCCGCCCCCACCCCCGGCTTCGATCTCGCCGCCACCGTCGCCCCCTACCGGCTCGGTGGGGAGCGGGTCGCGCGGGCGGCTCGGGCCGCTTGTGCGTTGGCCGCCTTCGAGGGCGGGCCGGTCACCGCCGAGCATGTGCGGCTGGCCGCGCGGCAGCAGTCGGCGTCGGGTCTGGAGCGGCATGCGCGGCGGATCCGGCCCGACGTCGGCTGGGAGGATCTGGTGCTGCCCGAACGGCCGTTGACCCAGCTGCGGGAACTCGCCCTGCGCGCCCGGCACCGCGACCGTGTCCTCGGCGACTGGCGACTCAGCGCCGGCGGCGGGCGCGGGCGAGGGGTGCTCGGGCTGTTCGCCGGCGAGTCCGGCACCGGGAAGACCCTCTCCGCCGAGGTCGTCGCCGCCGAACTCGGGCTCGATCTCTACGTCGTCCAGCTGTCCTCCGTCGTCGACAAGTACGTCGGCGAGACGGAGAAGAACCTGGAGCGCATCTTCACCGAGGCCGACCGCACCGACGCCGTGCTGCTCTTCGACGAGGCAGACGCCGTCTTCGGGAAGCGGTCGGAGGTGAAGGACGCGCACGACAAGTACGCCAACATGGAGAGCGCCTACCTGCTCCAGCGACTGGAGTCGTTCGACGGCATCGCGCTGCTCACCACCAACCTGCGCGCCAACATCGACGAGGCGTTCACCCGGCGGCTCGACCTGGTGGTCGACTTCCCGTTCCCCGACGCCGGTCAGCGCCTCGCGCTGTGGCGGCACGGGCTGGTCCACGTCCCCTGCGCCGACGACATCGACCCCGAGCCACTGGCCAAGGACTTCGAACTGGCCGGCGGCTCGATCCGCAGCGCGGTCGTCACCGCCGCCTACCTCGCCGCCGCCCGGGACGAGCCCGTCGGCGACGGCGACCTCCTGGAAGGCGCCCGCCGCGAGTACCGCAAGGCGGGCCGCCTGGTCCCGGGCGAAGCCACCTGGTAACTCCCGTATAACTGGTAACTGCCGTATACGGGACAGGAGTCGGCCCGGGTCGCCGCGGCCGGCTCCAGAGAAGTCCACAGAGTCACCTGGCGACGCTACGACGCGGGGTGAGGGCCCGTCAGGAAGCCGCAGGGCACGACCGCTGCCCGAAAGGGACGGCAGGCCGTGCCCCCACACACGGTTTCAGACCGTGAAGCGGACCGCCTCCAGCTGGAGCTTCTGCTCCATGGGGCTGCCGCCGTAGATCCAGTCTCCGGCCTTGGTGCAGCCGTTCCCCAGCCAGCCCTTGTCCTTGATGTGCGGGTTCTGGCAGACGGAGCCCTCGAACGTCTTGATCGTGTAGCCCTCCATCACCGCGACCGCCGGCTTGCTGGAGCCCATGTACATGTTGACGCCGTCGCCAGCCTTCGACCACTTGTCGCCGGTCAGCCAGCCACCGACCACATGGGCGGCGTTGCCCGTGACACCGCCGGTCCTCGCCGTGGCGATGTTGAGGGCCTTGATGGCCAGGTTCTTGCCGGTCGTACCGGCGATCGCGCCGTCGCAGACCGGGGCCTGCCAGCCCTGGTCCGCCACATAGGCGCGGTAGCAGATGTGCCGTCCGTCGCTGCGCGCCGCGAGCTTGTTCACGGCGTCGGCCGCCGTCTCCTGCTTGGGCTTCGCGGGGGCCTTCGACTCGCTGTTGCCGCCCCCGCCCCCACCCCCGCCGTCGGCCGGGGCCTGGCTGCTGGCGGGCGCCTCGACCACGGCGGGGGCGGTCGGGGTGGGTACCAGGGCCGGGGCGCTGGGCGCCGCCGAGGGGCTGGGCGCCAGGGTGCTGACCCCGGCCGCGAGCTTCTCCCTGGCGCTGGTGCCGACCTGCGGCTTGTACGCCAGCCAGATCATCACGAACGCGATCGCCAGCGCCACGCTGAGACTGAGGGCCGTCGCCAGCCAACGCGGCAGGAAACCACGCTGCACGAACGTCCCGTCCACCGACAACGGCACCGCACCCGACCGCTGCACACTCAACGCATACGGCCGCTGCTCCTTCGACCCGAACCAGATGACCTGACGCGGACGAAGCGTCGTGTCCACGAACGCCGCCCGCCCCGGCTCGATCTGCACACTCCCCGGACTGAACTCATACCCCAGGTGATCACCCGTGTCGGCGCCCGCGACGGACGCCGTCACCCGCGTATTGCCGAGATTGTCGATCGCCAGCCGCGGCCGCCCCCGAAACCGCCCCTTCACCGTCGGCGGAACAAGCTCCGCCCGCACCTCCGTGAACGGCGTGACCGTCAGATTCCCCTCCGGAACAGTCACCGCCTCCGGATGCTCCGTCGGCGTAATACGCACCGCATACGGATTCGGCCCCGCCGTCGCATCCGAAGTACGCGGCGGCGCGAACGTCAGCTCCACCGTGCCCGTCGTCCCCGGAAAGAGACGCAGCGTCTGCGGCTCCACCGTCGTCCACGGCGCCACCGCGCCCACGGGCTCGAAACGGTACTCGTCGACGACGTCACCGGTGTTGCGCACGCGCAGCCGCACGGTTGCCCGGCTACCGGGATCGACGGTGACGGAGGAGGGTTCGAGAGAAGTCCACAGGCTCACACACCGACGCTACGGCGAGGGCGGGGGCGGGGTCAGAGGCCGGGGGGCAGGGTGCGTGCCCGCAGGGACCGTCCCGACTGCCCTCGTGGTGTCCGAGGTGCGGCCAAGGACGACGGGTCGCGGCGGGACATTTGGAAGCAGGTCCGGGTCGCCGCTACTCCCGCGGCGAAAGGACTCCGACAAAACCAAGAGTCCGCCTTCGGGCTCTCCCCATAGAAGTGTTCGGTTGAACCGAATCCGCTTCCGTGCGACCCACGCTTCGTCCACCTCACCACACGGTCAGGTGAAGATGGCCACTCCGAGCGCAATCAGGGCACTGATCATCATGACCACCCGAAGAGTCGCCATGACCTTGATGTCGCGCTTCTCTCCCCTTTCCACGAATATCGCAGCCACCAGAAGCCCGACGACCACACCCACAAAGAAGGCAGAATATCCACCCATGAATTCACATCCAAGATCGACATGCCGAGGGGCAGGTTACTGGCACCCACCCCTCAATCAACAAAGACCCACCACTTCGGAGGCGACGATGAATTTCGATGCCTACATGCGCCACGCCGAGCACCGACAGCCCGGCCGCCGCCAGGAACGCGCCCGGCAGCCGCACGCCCCGGACCAACCGGCGTGAACACCATGGTCAGACTGATGATCAGCCCGGCGTTGGTCGCGGAGGTGTGCACAACCCCGTACGACTCCAGCACGAAGATCCCGGCCAGGATCACCCCCAACCCCCCGGCCCCACGCACCTGCGTGCCGCTCAACGCCCGCAGCCGCCGCCACCCCGCCACGACCAGCACCGGCAACACCACGCCGAACCGCAGCACCAGCACGGCCAGCACGGTCCCGGAGGTCGTGACCCCCTTCGCCGCGAGATAACTGGACCCCCACACGACAGCGACCAACAGAACGGGAACATCGGCGAGCCGGGACGGGACGGCGGTCGCAGCGGGGGAGTGTGCCACGGGGCTCCTCACGAACGGACGACGTGACTGGCCCAGCGGCTCTGCTGGTCAGAGGGCCGGCCCAGAGTAGTCACCGCGAGAAATCCAGCCAACGGGTTTCCACGATGAGGACAGTGGACGGCGGGGCCACGCCCTAGAACGGATGGAGCTACGGGCGGCCGTTCACACGGTCGAAGATCTCGCGCAGCCACGGTTCACGAACGGCGGGCAGCCGCGCGAGCGTGTGCAGGAACAGATACGCGTCCGGCCGGAACCGGTAGTGAGGACGCAGCGGCAGCGGATCGTCGCGGAAGACGCCGTCGGGCATCCCGCCCGTGACCGGGATCGGCAACGGTGCGGGCGGGAAGGCCAGATGCATCCACACGTCGACGTCCAAGGGCACGACGGCCGAGTCGCCGGACGGCTGCCAGGCCTCCCCCGTCTGCGGATGGCGCGGCACGAGAGCGATGTCGGGGGAGGAGCCGTGGGCAGGCAGGCCGGGTCCGGCCAAGTCCAGTGTCTTCGCCGACGGCCCCGGCGGGAGCAGTGCGTCGAGTGCGCGGCCGAACGTGTCCGCGAGGAGGCCGCCGGGGACGGTCACGGCGCAACCGGCCGAAGCCGCCACCACATGGGCCAGCGCCGCGCCGACTGCCGCCTCCCACTTCGGGCTCCACCACCCGAGCTGCTCGACCGGCGGTGTGCTGGGCCGCTCCTCCACCAGGGCCGCCCAGCCGACCGCCCGGTCAGCGGGGCCGGCGACGGGGAGGCGTCGTACGGCGTCCGGGGCGAGCCACACGGCCTGCCAGACCGAGCAGTCGTCGACGCGAGTGGCGACCGCTTCCCCGCAGTGCACACACGCCAGGTTCGGGCCGTCCCTCCCGTCCACCCCTCGGCAGTAGCCGTCGCAGCGCTCGGGGATCAGTCGCATGCCGCGGGTGTCGCCCGGCGTGACGACGATCTGTCCCGGCGCGCCGAAGGAGAGGTGGTGATGGGCGGGCGCGAACACACCGCGGGCTTCCGCCTCGGCGGCACTGATCTCGCTGCACGGCCGCCAAGGCGGTCCCGAAGGCTCCGGGTCGACGGCGTATGTCCCCGGCTCCATGAGCGGGGGGAGCAGTTCTTCCCAGAGCGAGTGATGGGCATGGACAGGAAGCGCGATCTGCGACACGGGGGCGGTCAACAAGGCGTCGCATTGAGCACACACGAATACGGCCAAGCGTCCTCCCCCGTCCCACCCCAGCCCACGGGAATTGTCCCGGCGCAGGTAGCAACGGCCAACTCCTTTATCGATAGCGGTGCACGGCCGAGTCTGCGTGAACACGCATGTCACGGAGGACGACGCAGCCCGGTCCGTCGGGCTCGTCGCACAGGGGCCCGTGCAGGTCCAGTGAGCTCAGGTCGGGGGTGATGACGGAGTGGGGTCCGACATAGGTCTCGTCCAGTTCGAACGCCACACGTGTTCCCGTACCGGACGGCGGCGTGAACTGTTCGGGATCGCCGACCGGTCGGCCACCGGCCAGTTGCTGACGGAAGCCGACTCCCTCCCTGCGGACCTCGACCACCGTGCGGGAACTCACCGCCCCCGCTGCCAAGCTGAGCCATCGGTCGGGACCGAGCAGTGAGCCGTAGTAGCCGAGGCGTGGCCGCCCCCGCGGGTCCAGGGCGTCCGCCTGGTCATCGGCAACCCAGAAGGCGAGATCACCGCAGATCGCCGCCTCGGCCCGCAGGGTATGCGCCGGTCCGACCCGCGTCGCCGGATGCAGCGCGTGCCTCAGCACCGCGCACAGTACCCGGGTAGCCAGTTCCGGGCTGCTCCGTCCCACCTCGAAGTACATGCCGGGATTTTGGCGCACGTGCTCGTCGAACTCGATGATGCGGATGTCGGCCGCGTCGTATTCCTTCACAGGGAGCCGACGCGTATGGCGTGGAGGAGGTGAGTGAGGGGGGTGTGGGTGGTGGTGAGGACGGTGGTGGGGTCGTCGGATTCGCGGAGGTGGAGGGTGGTGGGGGTGGAGGCGAGTTCGACGCAGGAGTCGCCGTCGCCGGGCCCCGAGTGAGACGACTTCCGCCAGTTGTCGGGGGTGCCCATGGGATGCCTCACAGCTCCTTCGCCAGTTTGTGGATGAAGTCGCGGGACCGCTCGGCCTCAAGCGACACGCCCTCTACTTTACGGAAGAGCGTTCGAAATGCGTTGAGTTGGGCTTCGGAGTCGATGAAGGCCGCACCTTGGGGGCCATCGCGTACCACGGTGTCCAGCTTCGGCACCGGACCCTCGGTATACGTCATGGCATTTGCGGCGCCGGTGAATCCCTCAAGCTCGAACGGGATGACGTGCACGGTGATGTGGGCTGCTTCGGAGAGTTCGAGTAGATGCCCGAGCTGGGCTCGTGACGCAGAGCGGTCGCTGACCATGATGCGAAGCGCCGCCTCGTGGATGATCGCCTCGTAGGAGGTCGGATCGGGGCCTTCGAGTATCACTTTGCGTGCCAGGCGGTGATGGACGCGCAACTCCAGTTCCTCTGCGGGAAGTTCAGGAATCCGATCGGCGAAGACCGTGCGAGCGTAGTCCGCTGTCTGGAGCGGGCCGGGGACGAACAGGAACTGGACCTCCCGTACGGAGACAGCGTGGTGCTCCAGTTCCGAGAGGTCCAGGAACGGCGTGGGCAGCAGTCCCCGGTATTCCTCCCACCAGCCGCGCGTTCGATCCGTCGCCCATGCGACCAAGGCGTCGACGAGCGCCTCGTCAACGCACACGTACTGGGCTGCCATGCGACGTAGTCGCTTCTCGCTCACGCCTGTGAGACCGGCTTCGATCTGGCTGATTTGCGAGCCATTGACTCCGAGCAGTGCTGCCGCTTCCCGGGATGTCAGCCCTGCCGCCTCCCGGAGCCGGCGCAATTCGGTCGCCAAGCGCATCTGACGTGCCGTCGGGTCCTGCCGCAATGCCATTGCGTGCCCCTCTCAATGCGCCTGTGGGCGCGACTCGTTCGGGGTCAGATTACGCGCTCCGCTTGTGAAACCTAAAAAGTTAAGTCTACCGTCAGTGACGCAACGTTCACGCCGCGGAAGCGCACCGCCCCGTCCTGCGATGACGGCTGCGGCACTGCCACCGCGCCCTCGACGACCCAACGCCCACCCGGAGTTGACGTATGTCCGAACCCTGGGAGTACTCCCTCTACATCCCCCAAGACCCCGGCGCCGTCACCGTCTGTCGCCGCACCCTCCGCCTGATCCTCACCCTGCACGGACTCGGCCACCTTGCCGACACGGCGGAGCTGCTCGCCTCGGAGTTGATGTCCAACGCCGTCCTGCACACCAAGGGGCCGGGATGCCTGCGCATCCGTTTCCGGGACGGCGTCCTGCAGATCGGGGCCTGGGACGCCGACCCCGAACCACCGGAACCGCCAAGTGGGTTGGAGGAACTCGGCGACGCCGAGAGCGGCCGGGGCATGGCCCTGGTGCGGGACTGTTCCGACGACTGGCACTGGCAGCCGCTGTCCCGCATGGGGCATCGAGGCAAGTTGGTGTGGTGCGAACTGAACGCGGCGTAAAGGGTCAGGCTCTCCCCCCACCCCGCAGCTGGTCCCCTCTGCCAGCGCCCCGCGCGAAACGTCACGCAATGTCCGCTGCTCCTCGTAGGAGAGGTCGCGCAGTACGGGCGATGGGCGTCCAGATCGAGGCTGTTTCGCGCGCCCCGCGGACGGGGCGACTCCTCGATCGGCCGGCGGAAGCCCGCGCAGCGCGGATCGTCGGAGGTGGCGAGGCGCAGGCGGAGAGCGGTTTGAGCCAGGGCGGGGGGCCGTTCCGTATGTGACGTCCTGCGCTGTCATGCCGACCAGGGCGGCTGTGTGGTCGACGGCCTCCCGCTCCACCACGCCGTACCGGACCAGGCCTTGGGCGTCAGAGGGCAGGGAGCGAAACGCGGTGAGCAGGGGCGGTAGCGGGCCGGAAGCTGAGTTGCTGGCAGGAGCCGGTCGTTGAGGAGGGGGTGGGCATTTGGGTTGAGCGCTGCTTGAATGCTCCAGTGATCGAACTAGTGGGTCTTCTTATAGCGGCCGGGGTGACGGCCTGGTTGTTGCGCCGGAAGGTGAAGCAGCGCGCAGACAGCGTCGCTCAGGGAAATGCGATCAATGTTCCCTGCCTGCTCAGGCATCCCTCACTTGAAGGCCGGTGGCTGCGAGGGCGGATGTTGATCGGCCCCACCACGATGGCCTGGAAGCCCCGCACCAGGGCCGGTGCAGCAATATCACTTCCGGCAGGGTTGCGGCAAGTAGGCCTGCGTTCACCTTCGTTGCGCGAAGCTATGAAGATCAACGGTAGGTCCAGGGTAATTGAGTGCACCTCTTCCGAAGGTGCTGTTCTCATTGCCGTGATGCCGGATGAGTTGGATCTGATACTTACTGTTCTGAGGAGTAACGGAGCGAAGTAATTAAACAGCGTCCTTTTTTCGCGCCTGCGTGGGGTCGACGGTGAAGTATCCGGGGTGGGCGACGTCGATGTAGTGGATCGCGCCTATTTCTCCATCCACAGGCCGATCGTCACGCGGTGAATCTAGGCTCAGAACCAGCGCACCAGTCCTTTGAATATCCTGAAAGCCTTGGCCCCCAGTGAGGCCGACGCGAGCCACTCTCGGTCCCTGTAAACACTCGCCCGCGTGACTCCGGCCTCGCCCCGACTGTTTTCGGCAGGGGTCAAATAACCGCAAACAATTCTCCATCCTACCCGGACCACGGAGATCCCCAGTAGTTGGGCAGCCTCATGTTGGGATACCCACTTCCCATCCGGGCATGAGATCGGAGGATTGCTCCACCCTTTCATCACGCGCGGGTATGAACGTTCAGGCATGGCATCCTCAACTGTTTCGATCTTGTCAGATCTCGGATTTATCTTGTCCGAGACGTCCTCCTATATCGGAGACCGCGCTCCCCGTTGCCCAGAGGAGCGCGGAAACCGCGGAAAATATCAGAACATCCAGTCCTTCAAAGTTCTTCCGATTTGACTTGTTGCTGCGCGTGGTAGGGCGGCGCGTGCAGTGCCTTGAAGTGGGAGTCCGGCTTTGGATCCAAAAGCAAAGCAACCCCCCGGACCTCTTCCGCACAAGGCTCCGGAGAGTATTCCTACGCCCTCCGCCTTGGCTGTACTTGCGAGGTAGTTCGACATTCCATCGCGTCGCTCTGCATTCGACGAAACGGCATAATGTGCCGTTAGTCCGCCAGCAAATAGAGCAGCTGCTCCGACGGTGAGGAGGGCGGCACCGCAGTACACGGAAACGATACAAAAGCCCGTGCCTGTCGCAGCAATGAATCCCACTCCCTTGTCAATCAACCAGTGCTTGTCTGAAGCTTTGTCCTTTGTCTTCTGCCAGGCATCGCCGAAGTGGCCCTTCATAATGCTGCCAAAGATCCCGTCCTTCTTACGGCGTTCGGCTTGGGCTGCTTTGGCTCGTTCGATGGCCTGGGCTTTGGCCTTTGCGGCGGCCTCGGCTTTGGCTCGTGCTGCTGCTGCCTGGGGGTTGTAGTGGCCTGCGGCGGCTACATCGGCTTTGTACTGCTTGGCGTACTTCCTGGCGTATGCCTTGGTGTTGTTGGGGGTGCTGCCCGAGCCCGGGCGGTCCCTCATTGCCTTCCTGGCCCCGCTTTTGTCGCCTGGGGTGTAGTTGAGGCAGTAGGGGCAGTTGCGGGTCGGGCAGTCGGGCCCTGCGCACTCGCCGGTGGGGTCGGAGTTGGTGACGGGGTCGTTGTGGGCGTAGCTGTAGGCGTTCATCTGGCCCGGGTTGTCCACATTGATGACGGGGTCGACGGAGAGGAAGCGGCCGAGTTCAGGATCGTATTCGCGGGCGCCGAGGTGGACCAGGCCCGTGGGGTCGGTCGTGCCTCCGACGTAGCCGCGGGTGCCGGGGATGGTTTCGGTCTGGGCGGAGCGCAGTTGGCCGAAGGGGAGTTGCTTGCGGCGGGTGACGGTGAGGGTGGTCATGGCGACGGCGGCCATGGCGGTGCCCTGCTGGTCGGGAAGGAGGAAGGAGAAGCCGCTGCTGGTGCGGACGGCGACGGTTTCCCCTCCGTGGGTGTAGTAGCGGATTCCCTCCTTGGTTCCGTCAGCCTTGATCTTCAACTCGTTGTTGCCGGGCAGGGTGAGGGTCTGGGTGCCGTCGGCGTCCTTGGCGATCAGGCGGTTGCCGTCGGCGTCGTACTGGTAGCTGGTGGCCTTGCCGGCCTCGGTGAGGGTGGCGAGGTGTCCTTCGTCGTCCCAGGTGAGGTCCTGGGTGGTGGCGCCGGTGGTGCGCTTGGTGGTGTTACCCGCGGCGTCGTAGTCGAAGCTGCTCTTCTGTCCGTCGTCGGAACCGCCGCGGACGGTGGCGGTCCGCACGGCGTGCGGCAGGTCGGTCTTGGGGTCATTGTGGGTGTAGGTGGTGGTGGCGTCCGCGCCGGCCAGTGCTCCGGTGCCGTGGTCGGTCCGTCCGATGCGGTTGCCGACCGGGTCGTATGTGAAGGACTGCCAGTAGGCGTCGGGGCCGCCCACGGTGGTGGCGGAAGGCTGGGCGGTGCAGTCGGCCTTCGCGGTCCATGCCTCAGTCAGACGGTCCAGGGCGTCGTTGGTGAAGCACTGGATGTCGACCGTCTTGCTGGAGTCCTGGCCGCTGGCAGTGGTGAGGCCGGTGACGTTGCCCGCGTCGTCGTAGGCGTAGGTCACGTCGTCGATGCGCTGTGGGGCGAGATCACGGTCGGTGGTCTGTCGCGCCAGGCGGCCTGTGAACTCGTCGTAGGCCTGACTTTTGTAGACCTTCTTCCCCAGAGTGCCGTATTCGGTGCGCACGGGGCGGGAGAAGACGTCGTGGCTGGTGGCGTTGACGAGGGTGACGGGGCCGGCGGTGGTCTTCTGCGGGAGGTTGCCCTCGCCGTAGACGGTGGTCTGGCGCTCGCTGGGCAGGTTGCCGACGGCCGGGTGTTTGATCCATTCCTGCTGGCCGGTGTAGGCGTTGTAGCCGTAGGTCCAGGTGTATGTGCCGGCCAGGGCGCCCGCTTCGGCAGGGATGGTCATCGTGCTGGAGGTGGGCTGGTAGGCGTCGTTGTAGGAGTCGACGGCGGAGACGTACTGCTTGCCGTCGATGTAGCGGATGCTGCTGGAAAGCTGGCCCTTGGCGACGGTGTCGTAGGTCCACTTCGCCAGCAGTGTGCTGCCCTTCTTCAGCGCGATCTGGCGGCCGAGGGCGTCGTAGTCGGTGGTCAGGGTGATGCCGCGGGCGTCTGTGACCGTGACGGGGCGACCGAGCTTGTCGTAGCCGGTGTGGCTCTTGCCCTTGTCGGGGTCGTCGACGTCGGTCTCCTGACCACGGGCGTCGAAGGTGTACGACCAGATGTTGCCCGCCGGGTCGGTGACGGTCAGCGGCTCGTCCCACTTGCCGTAGGTGTAGTGAGTCTTCTGCGAGGAGGTACGGGCCACGTCGCTGTATTCGAGGCGGTCGGTCGTGCGGCCCCGGGCATCGGTGATCACCGTGGTGGCTGTGCCGCCCTTGGGTGGGATGACCGTGGTGCGGTCACCGTCGTGGACGGTCTTGGTGCGGTACTGCTCGTCGCCGTACTTGCGTGCGATCGCGTCGGTGACGCGGCCCGCGCCGTCGTAGACGTTCTCCATCATCGCCGGCACCTCGTTGTCGGCTGCTGATTTCAGGCTCTTGGCGGGCGCGCCGTCGGCGTAGTAGGCGGCGTAGGTCTTCCACGCCCAGCCGCGGGTGTCGTACAGGGTCTCGGTCACGATCCGGTTCGAGGTGCCGATGGCCGGGGCCTGGGTCTCGCGTGCGCGCAGCAGGCCGTCATAGAGCTGGTGACTGGTGGCGTACGAGCCGTCGTATTGCAGTGACTTCGTCGACACGGCGTTGGCTACGGTCTTGGAGATGGTGTAGCTGTACTCGGCCGAGGGCTGGGCCGGGTGGTCGGTCTTGGCCCAGCCGGGTTTCCACACCTGCAGCGTGCGGCCCAGACCGTCGTAGGTCGCGTCGGTGCGCCTGCCGTTGGCGTCGATCACCGCCGTGGGCACGCCTCGGGCCGGGTCGTACTCGGTCTTCGTGGTCTGGTCCAGTGCTGTGGTCACGGTCATCGAGGTGGGGGCCCCGATCGTGAGAGGCGTGTACGCGGTGGTGGTCGTGTTGTCTTCCGCGTCCGTCTCGGTCAGCTCACGGCCGTGGATGTCGTAGGTGTGGGTGGCGGTGGTCAGGTAGCCAGTGCCCTTGTCATCCTGCTCCTCCAGGCGGGTCACGTCGCCCTTGGACGGGGCCGTGTCCAGGCTGACGGCCTTGTCGTAGTAGTGCCGCTCGATCGAGATCAGGTCGGCGGGCAACTGCGGCGTTGTGCCGCAGGCCACCGCGACCGTCCGGACCTCCTTGGCCAGCGTGAGGATGTTCTTGCCCTCGTTGCGGGCGTACGCAGTAGTGGTGCACTCCTCGTCACCGGTCTTGGCCGTGTCGCCTAGTTCGGACTCGGTCTTGACCAGTCCGTAGTCGTCGAAGGTGCGCACGATGCGGGTGGTGTCCCAGGTGTCGCCGACGGCGGTGCGGGCTTCCTCTGCCTGGGTTCCCGTGGCGTATGCCTTGAGGGCGGACAGGCCGGTGCGGGTCATCGTGGAGGTGGCTGCGGAGTGCCAGGGGGTGTAGCTGGTGGTTTTCTGCAGCTTTCCGCCGTCCCCGTCGTACGCGGCTTCCTCGCGGGTCATTCCGGCGAACGCGGTGTGGTCGGTGATCTCGACGCCCGAGTGGTCGGCGACGCCAGCGCCGTCGATCCCGCGGAAGTAGCGATATTCGCTCAGCGTCTGCTTATCCGTGGCCGGAGCACCGATGCGGACCTGGACGCGGCCGTATCCCTTGCGGTCGCCGTAGGTGAGGTACTTGGCCTTGGTGAATTCGTCTTCGTCCTTGCCCCAGGCCATGCCGCCCAGGTAGGCGTAGTCGGTCTCCTTCGCCGGTGCTCCGCCGGTGTTGTCGGCCTCGAGAACCTGGGTGGCCACATAGGTGTGGAACCAGTCCAGGTACGGCTCGTAGTCGGCGGCCGGTGCGTCCGGCGGCGACCACATCACCGGATAGCAGCGGCGGTTGTTGGAGGAGGGCGTGGGAACGTCGCCGGCCTTGCAGTCCGGTGCCGAGTAGGTGACGCCGATGGTGGAGCCGGTTTCGGTGTCGATGCCGTAGACGCGGTAGCGCACCAGCGGCGGCACAGGGTCCGGCTTGCCGCCCGTGGTAGCGCCGTCCACGCGGTTGGCGAGCTGCTGACCCTTGAAGGTGACCGCGGGCAGAGACGCGTCACCGGTACCGGTGTGCCCGGTGCGGGTGATGGAGGCCAGCCACAGTGCCGGATCCGTGCCGTCGCCGGTGGACGGAAACTGGTGCGCCAGCGTCCACGTGTCGACGCTCTTGTAGGCGCCTCCGGTCAGCACGGAAGTGTCGATCTTGATAAGGCGTTTGCGGGTCCAGAACGAGGGCGAGTAGCGGTCCTTGCACTCCTCGCCCGACTTGCAGGATCGATCGAACGGTACGTCGGGCCAGTTCTTGGCGTGGTCCTTGTCGAAAGCGTCGCAGCCGCCCAGGCAGCGCTCGGCAACGGCGAAGTCGACTCTGGCCGCGGCCTTCTGGCTGTAGACGGAGTCGGACCGCAGCCCGTATTCGATGTGATCCAGGTAGCCGCCTCGGTCGTAGGCGGTGGCGGTGGAGGCGCTGGTGTCCGGATTGACGTTGCGGCCGTAGTAGTTGGTCTCCTTGTTCCAGTAGTAGGCCATGGCGTCGGAGTGCGGGTCCACGACGTAGTCGAGGTTCCACCGCCATGCCTGCCGGCACCAGGAGTCCTTGAACGCGCTGGCATGGCACGGCTCGTCGGTCTGGTTACCGAACACTGGGACGGACCAGGTGGAGTTCGTCTCGGCCTTGCCGTCGGCCCAGCCCGGCAGACGGTTGTAGCCGAAGTAGTACTGGGTGCCGTCCGGGGTGGTCACGCGCCAGTACTCGCCGTTGTCGTCGCCGTTGCCGCGGTCGCTGCTGGCAAGCTTGACGATCTTGGTGCCGTCGTCGCTCTCCAGGTGCCACTCACCGTTGGTGTCGTCCTTGACGAGAACGTTGGACTGACCGTTGAGGTTGAGGACCGCGTTGTCCTTCTTCCAGCACAGGTCCCCGCTCTTGTCTGTACCGTTGCTGTCCTTGGTGTCGTCGGAGCAGGACACATAGCGGCGCTCGATGGAGCCGGGCTCCATGGACCAGCCGTCGCCGATCCAGTTGGCCTGGTTGTTCGTCGCCGCAGTACGGCCGTCCACGGACTGGGAGCTGTAGGACAGGCTCAGGTCAGGCACGACACCGCCGGGCACGTCCGGGGTGTCGATGCCGTAGTTCCAGGAGAAGCCGCCGCTGGAGCCGCCTGCCGTCCAGGACGCTGACGGGGCGAGTGGGGTGGCCTTGAAGTCACCGGATGCGCCCGAGGCGGCGGCGGTGGCGGCCAGGAGGACCGTGCCGTCACTCGCTGCCAGGCCGCTGGCTGAGGGCGTCGCGGCAGGTGCTTTCGTCACCGGCACAGTGGACGGCGTGTCCTCAGCCGCGGCGTCGATGGGGACGGCGGCCGACAGCGTCGCGGCCTTGACGTCGTTGTCGCTCTGCAGAACAGCCGATGTGCGGCAGCCTTCGGCCTTGGGTGTGGTCAGCGCGCACGGCGGCAGACGGTGCAGCGTCAGCCGCGAGGCCCAGTCGCCGCCGTAGGCGTTCTGAAAGCCGGAGTAGTCGAGGGTGACATCAAGCGTGCCTTTGCCGCTCTGCAGCGGGCGTACCGCCAGCAGCACGCCCGTCACGCCTGCGGCCTTGGCCGCCGTCTGGTCCAACACCTGTACTTGGACCCTGCGTTGCACCGGGGCAGTTGCACGGGTCTTCTCGTCGGCCTTGCTCTGGGGGGAGCTGACGCTCAGTGGAAGAGTGCCCGCCTCGGTCTTCGTGCTGCCCTCTGCCGGGACAGTGACCGTGGCGGTGGCCGGCTTGGGCCAGGACGGCTTCGGCACCGCCTTCCAGCGGTGGGCAGCCGTCTCATCCGGACGGGAGATCCGGTGCTGCTCTGCCGATGCGACAGGTACCGGGTGCGGGTTCGTCAGCTTGGCCAGCGACAGCTCTGCCGCTTCGGCCACCGGGCCGCCCAGCAGGCCGACCGTCAGATAGGCGACCAAAGACACGGCGATCCGGCGGACCCATTTCGCATGTCTCGTCACCGTACGGCCGGGACGTCTCGTCCCTTTCACTCGTAAACCGGACACAATTCCCCCCGCCGGAAGCCCGCCTGCATGAAGATCGAACGGAAGGTATCAATGTCCGAGGTCGATAAAAAAGATCTGCTCGATGATTGGCTGATTATCAATGGCATACGCGTCGGGGACGACAGAAAGCGGAATTAATTCCTCCAGAAATTCGACATTGCGGGTGGTCCGGGATTCGCGTAGAACCATTGCGCCCCAGGCTGGCCGAGAAATTTGCCACACAGCAGGACATCTAATTCGCGAGAGGAAATAAATGCCGACCTTGCATCAACGGCGTCGTAGACGCCGCATCGGCGGGCAACGGCCCGCAACCGCGGCAGTCGCCGCCGCACTGGCACTCGCCGCCTCGCTGCTGGCCACCCAGACCGCGGACCGTGCTTCCGCCGCGTCCGTCGGCGCAGCTACGACTGCTCAGAGCACAGCGGAATCCCGCGCGCTGGCGAAGGCCGTCACGTCGGGCGAACCGGTGGAGGTGATCGCCCACCGGACGGAAACAGTGCAGGTCTTCGCCAATCCGGACGGCTCCTTCACCCAGGACACCTATGCGCTGGCCCAGTTCGTGCGCAAGGACCGCAAACTGGTGCCGATCGACACCGCCCTCAAGGCGAATGCGGACGGAACTTTCTCCCCCGCCGCCACCGAAGTCGGGGTCAAGTTCTCCGGCGGGGGCGAGGGCCCGCTGGCGACCGTGACCCGGGACGGCCGGAGCCTGTCGATCGGCTGGCCCAAGCCGCTGCCCAAGCCCGTCGTCGACGGAGACACGATCACATACGCGAACGTGCTGAACGACGTCGACCTCAAGCTCAAAGCGAACTCAGCCGGTTTCAACGAACTTCTGGTGGTCAAGAGCGCGGCGGCCGCCGACGACCCGGCGCTCGCTACGATCAGCCTGCCGTTGAGCACCGCAGGTCTGACCGCAGCCGCGGACGATCACGGCAACCTGCGAGTGACCAACCCGGCAGGGCAGGAGGTTTTCACCGCGCCGACCCCCCGCATGTGGGACAGCTCCACCACCCAAGCCAGCACACAGACACTGGCCCACACGGCGCAGGAATCCTCGTCCGGACCGCAAACCACCGATGAGTTCGAGCCCGGGCCTGGCGCCCAGCAGGCGGCCGTACCCGTCGCCGTCACCGCCCATGAGCTCAAGCTCACGCCCGACGCGGATGTCATGACTGGCCAGGACACCACCTACCCGGTGTACATCGACCCCTACGTCGAAGGGTCGCGCTACTCCTGGACCATCGCCTACAAGAAGACCCCCACCACCGCCTACTACAACGGCGCGGGCTTCAACGGCGGCACCACCACCGCCCGTGCAGGCTACGAGAACGAGACCAACGGCCTGGCCCGCTCCTATTTCCGCATGAACACCAAGAACCTGTGGAGCACCAACAAGCAGGTCACCAAGTCCACGTTCCGGATCAAGAACACCTGGTCCTGGTCCTGCACCGCCAAGCCCGTCGAGCTGTGGCGCACCTCCGCCATCACCTCCTCCACCACGTGGAACAACCGCCCCGCCCGGCAGGAGAAGATGGCCACCGTCACCGATGCCAAGGGCTGGAGCTCCAGCTGCCCGGCCGGCAACCTCGCCTTCAACGTGACCGGGGGAGCCCAGGACGCCGCAGCGGGCAAGTGGAGCACCATCACCTTCGAACTCGCGGCCTCCAACGAGTCCGACGTGTACGGCTGGAAGAAGTTCGACGCCAAGTCGGCCGTGCTCTCCACCGAGTACAACACCGTCCCCAACGCCCCCACCGGCCTCGACACCTCCCCCAGCGTCGGCGGCTGTGACACTGCTGCGCCGTACTCCGTGATCGGTAACACCGACGTCTATCTGACCGCCAAGGTCTCCGACGCCGACGGCGGCACCGTCAAGGCCGAATTCCGCCTGTGGGGCAGCAACAACCTCTCCAGCGGCTCCGAGATCTTCGACCAGACCGTGTCCGTCACCTCCGGCACCGTCGCCAGAGCCCGCGTCCCCAAGGCCACACTGGCCGCGAAGGAGACCGTCGCGCACGGCACCTTCGTCTGGAAAGTCCGCGCCTACGACGGCGCGGCCTACTCGGCCTGGACTCCCACCACCACCTGCGGGTTCGGCTTCGACTCCACCCGCCCCTCCAACCCGCCCGGGGTGACCTCCACGGAATTTCCCGACGGCAGCGACGGCTGGCCCGCCGTGACCGGCAGCGTGCGCACCAAGGGAACCTTCACCCTTTCCGGCGCAGGCATCACCGACGTCACCAAGTACGAGTACTGGACGGACACCGACCCCACCGTACGCACCGCCACACCCGGCAGCGCCGGTGGCAACGTCAACGTCACGTTCACACCGACCAACGCCGGGACCAACCACCTTTACGCCCGCAGCCTGGACAGGGCCGGCAACAAGTCGGACACCGCCGACTACCCCTTCTACGCCAACGGTCTCAAGACAGCCGACAAGGCCGGAGACGTCAACGGCGACGGCAACAGTGACCTGTACGGCATCGCCAAGGACGGCACCCTCAACCGCTTCTACGGCGCCGGCGACGGAACCCTGACACAAGGTGCCGAGGCCGCCGCCACGGGGAACTGGACCGGCACCAAGATCACCCGACGAGGTGACTGGACCGGCGACGGCTACGAGGACCTCATCTCCCTCGAACACGACGCCACCACAGACACGAACCGGCTGCGGATCCATCCCAACGACGGCTCCGGCTTCGCCTGCACCGACTGCCCCGGCACAGGCAAGGACCAGCGCGAACTCACCGTCTACGACGATGCCAACAACCACTGGAGCAACGGCGTCAAGCAGATCCTCGCCGTAGGCGACGTCGACGGACCGCTGGACATCGACGCCGACGGCACCCCGGACACCCCCGGCTACCCCGACCTCGTCGTCAACGACGGCACCTTCGTCTGGCTCTACTACGGCAACAGCGACGACCGCCTCGACAGCGACCGCGACCCGGTCCTCCTGGGCGGCCCCGAAGACCCCCTCGCCACAGGAACCTCAAAGATCAACGAGATCACCCTGGCCGCACCCGGAGACTGGAACAACGACGGCCAAGCCGACCTCGTCGTCCGATACGACCGCCCCGACGTCGGAGGACTCTGGGTCTTCCACGGCGTGCAAGACGACAACGGCTACGACATCGGCGTCACCAACCGCACAACGATCGGCACCAACTGGAGCACCAGCACCGTGCCCACCTTCACAGCCGCACCCGATGCCGACAACGACGGCAAACTCGACCTTTGGGCCATGACGCCGAACTCCGGCAGGATCCGAGCCTTCCGTGGCATAACCGCCAGCGGAACAGAGCAGGTCACCGTGGCATCCGAAGCCTTTACCGGCTACCAGGCCATCGGCTAACCCACTGGCCACGACCACTCTGACACCGGCGAAACACGCGGCCCGCCCCCCGTACGACCCGGATGCCCGTATCCGGGCCGCACGTGGCGGCGGGCCCAGCCGGCCTCCAACTGGGTGAGGTCGAGTCGGACGAGGATGCGGCCGTACGGGATCCTCAGGAGGAGACGGCCTGACCGTGACGGCTGTGCAACTGCTCCGCGAGCGGGGTCAACCGAAGACCGCCCGGCTGATGTCGTACACGGCCTGCCAGGTTCCGGGCCGCACCGCCCATGTCGCTGGCATCGAGAATCTGGCCGATCTCGCTTGGGTGCCCCAGGGAGTACCTCGACGCGGCCCTGCTTTCCTGAGTGCCTCTGAGAGCAGTGCGCTCCGGCAGCGAGGCCATGTTGCGCACCTCCTACGCCGCACGGAAGGTTCCCGCCACGAACCAAGAGGTGAGATACACCTCGTCGTGAACTTCGGTCCCTGGCGGTATGAACGAGCTACGAGCTCCAGAGCGAGCGCGTTTCCGAGGTCATCGTCCGCCTTCGTTCTCTACGGCATCCTCGGTGTCCGCTACGGCCAAGCGCATGCCGCGGGACTCGGCGACGCGCAGGGCGTCGGTCAGGCACTCGGCGAGCCGGATGCCGGCGTAGCGGACCTCGGTGTACGGCGACGCGGAGTCGTCCAGCACCTGGCGTGCGAGGCCGAGCACGGCGCTGCCGGTGGCGAGCTGGACGGCCTCCAGGTCGTCGGCGAGACGGGAGAGGCGGCTGCCCTTGTCCTCGGTCACCAGGTAGCAGGGTTTGCCCTCGGGGGACGGCCAGGGCAGGAGTCGGGGGGTGGTCACGCCGTTCACGCCGTTCATGTATTCCATCAGGCAGCCACCTCCTGCGCGCCCACGATGTGCTGGTCGAGGTCGATCCCGAAGTCGGCGGCGAGGACGAGGGCGAGACGGCGACGCTGCTGGAGCGCGGCTTCCCGGTCGTGCGCGGCGAGGTAGGGGCGCACGAGGAGGGAGTCGGTGCCGTCGAGGGGGGTGACGAGGCCGTACGGCGAGCGGTGGAGGGGGAGCTGCGGGGGCAGGGGGGTGGGGTGGTGACGTACGGCGGTGATGTGAAGGCAGAGGCGGGGGTGACGGTGGGTACGGCGCCGTTTGCCTGTGCCGGGCGCGAAGAGAAGGCGCACCCATTCGAGGGCGCGGCGGATAAGGTCGTGCATGTCGACGCTCCTTGAGCAGCGTTGGCCATGCCCCGGGAGGTCTAGCCACCTCGCCGGGGTCTTGTTCTGTTTCGAAGCTACACCGAGATACAGACCTCTACATACAAGTACAGAGGGATCCACACGATCGTGCAGGTCGCTATCGCTCTACGTTGGACATATGAGCGATGCAGAAGAGTCGGAAGCCATCCTTGATCCGATGAGCGCGAGACCGCTCTACGCACAGTTGGCCGACGTCATCGCCAAGAAGATCGCGTCTGGGGAACTGGCTCCGGACAGGCCCATCCCCTCGGAGAACCACCTCGCTGACGAGTACGGCGTAGCGCGACTGACGGCACGGCGGGCCGCACAGGAACTCCGCGAGCGCGGGCTGATCGTCACTGTCCGCGGCAAGGGGTCCTTCGTCGTCGAACAGCCACCCGGCGACGCGCCTGAGGAGCGTGGACCGACCGACTGAGGAAGCCGCCCACCGGGGTACGGCCAGGCAGGGTTGCCCCCAAGGACACCAACCGTGCCCCCAGACGTGCACCCGGGGCCGTTTCGACGGACGCGCTTCGCGCGTGACGGTGAAAGACGTCCTGACGCGTACCCCGAGGAGAGCACAGCATGCCGTCCTACCTGTCGCCCGGCGTATACGTCGAGGAGGTGGCCAGCGGCTCCCGCCCGATCGAGGGGGTGGGCACCTCGGTGGCGGCCTTCGTCGGGCTCGCCCCGACCGGCCCGCTCAACGAGCCGACCCTGGTGACCAACTGGACCCAGTACGTGGCGGCGTTCGGTGACTTCACCGACGGCTACTACCTGGCGCACTCCGTCTACGGGTTCTTCAACAACGGCGGTTCCGCCGCCTACGTCGTCCGTGTCGGCGGTTCCCCGGCGGGCGCGGGCGGGGACGCCAAGTCCCCGGCGGCCGTGACCGGTTCCGCCGCCCCCGCCGCGCTGCCGGCCGGCGAGCCCCGGCAGCTCGGCACGTTCGCCGTGACGGCCGTGGCGCCCGGCAACCTGAGCGTCGAGGTCGCGGACGCGGAGGGCGAGGGCCCCGCCGAGCGCTTCAAGCTGATCGTCAAGGACGGCGACAAGGCCGTCGAGACGTTCGACGTGTCGGCGAAGAAGGGCAACCGCTCCTACGTCGTCACGCAGGTCAAGGAGCGCTCCAAGCTCATCACCGTGACCGAGGCCGCGCCGGCGGCGCAGCTGGCCCGCCCGGAGAACCAGACGGTCGCGCTGCCGTCGGCCCCGGCGTCCGCCGCGCCCGCCGTGCCGTCGGAGGAAGCGGCCACGGCCGGCCCGGCCCAGTACCTGGGCGACAGCTCCGACCGCACCGGCTTCGGCGGCCTGGAGGCCGTCGACGAGGTGTCCATGGTCGCGGTGCCCGACCTGATGGCCGCCTACCAGCGCGGCGCGATCGACCTGGAGCAGGTCAAGGCCGTCCAGCTCGGCCTGATCGCGCACTGCGAGCTGATGGGCGACCGCGTGGCGATCATCGACCCGCCGCCGGGCCTGAATGCCCGTCAGATCCGGGTCTGGCGCCAGGAGACGGCCGGCTACGACTCCAAGTACGCGGCCCTGTACTACCCGTGGATCAAGTCCTTCGACCCGGCGTCCGGCCAGGCCCGGCTGATCCCGCCGAGCGGTCACGTGGCCGGCGTGTGGGCCCGCAACGACTCCGAGCGCGGCGTCCACAAGGCTCCCGCCAACGAGGTCGTGCGCGGCGCGGTGGACCTGGAGATCCAGATCACCCGCGGCGAGCAGGACCTCCTCAACCCGATCGGCGTGAACTGCATCCGGGCGTTCCCGGGCCGGGGCATCCGCATCTGGGGCGCCCGCACCCTGTCCTCCGACCCGGCCTGGCGCTACCTGAACGTCCGCCGGTACTTCAACTACCTGGAGGAGTCGATCCTGATCGGCACCCAGTGGGTGGTGTTCGAGCCGAACGACCACGCCCTGTGGGCCCGGATCCGGCGCAACGTCTCCGCGTTCCTCGTGAACGAGTGGCGTTCGGGTGCTCTGTTCGGCGCCCGCCCGGAGGAGGCGTACTACGTCAAGTGCGACGAGGAGTCCAACCCGCCGGAGTCGGTCGACCTCGGTCGGGTGGTCTGCGAGATCGGCATCGCGCCGGTCAAACCGGCCGAGTTCGTGATCTTCCGGCTGGCCCAGTTCCAGAGCGGAAGCGGCGAGCTGGAGGAGTAGGCGCACGGCGCCGCGCCGCGCCGCGCCGCGCCCCTCCACTTCCGCAGACCGCAGACCGCAGACCGCAGACCGCAGACCGCAGTCAACTCCCTTAGAAGGAACCGAAGATGAGTCTCCAGCCGGGTGACGCCCTTACTTCACACAATTTCGGCCTGCAGATCGACGGCGTGATGGTCGAGTACCTCGCCGAGGTCAGCGGCCTCAGCCTCGAACAGGACGTCATCGAGTACCAGCAGGTCTCCGCGCAGGGCAAGCCCGTCACCAAGAAGCTGCCCGGCGTGAAGAAGGCGGGCACCTGCACGGTCGTGCGCGGCATGACCCAGTCCGCGGCGTTCAACCAGTGGATCACGGAGTCGATCAACGGCGTCATGGGCACCGCCCGCAAGAACGCCACGATCATGGTGATGGACTACCAGAACAACCCGGTCAAGCGGTACAACATGCGCAACGCCTGGTGCAGCAAGATCGACACCAGCTCGGTGAAGGCGGGCGAGGCCTCCGCGCTGACCGAGACCGTGACGATCACGTTCGAAGAACTGGTCATCGAGTAATGCGGCGTACGGCTGTACGGGGGCCGGTGGCGGGAGCGGACGCGGGAGCGCAGACGGTCGTCGGGGCGCAGCCTCAGGAGGCCGCCGCCCTGCTCCTGCCGGCGGCGCCCACGCCCGCGCCGATGCCGGCCCCGGTGCAGCAGCAGCGACTGCAGACGGAGTTCCCCTTCGAGCTGCCGCGCGGCTACGTCGACGAGGCGGGCACGGTCCACCGCGACGGCGTGATGCGCCTCGCGACGGCGCGGGACGAACTCGTCCCGCTGCGGGACATCCGCGTCCAGGAGAACCCCGCCTACCTTTCGGTGGTCCTGCTCGGCCGGGTCATCACCCGCCTCGGCACGCTCCCACTCGTCCACGACGGGGTGGTGGAGAACATGTTCGCCTCCGACCTGGCGTTCCTTCAGGACTTCTACCGCCAGATCAACGCCGAGGGGCACACCCGCGCCTCGGTGCAGTGCCCCCACTGCTCGGAGCCCTTCGAGGTGGAACTCGGCGGGAGCCGCCTGGGGGAATCGTGACGTACGCGACCGACCGGCTGCACGAGGAGATCGCGTACGTCGCCTACCACTTCCACTGGAGCCAGGACGACATCCTGGACCTGGAACACCACGACCGGCGCCGTTACGCCGACCAGATCGCGTCCCTGGTGACCAGGGGCCGGGCGGAGGGCTGAGCCATGGGGTTCCTACAACGGTTGCGGGGCGGACGCGGGGATCGCCGGGATCGTGAGGGTCGCGGGGACGGCTCGGGTACGCCGTCGGCTGCGGCGGGCGGCGCGGTCGACACGACACCGACGCCGACGCCGGCATCGACGTCAGTACCGGCACCGGCACCGCGCGTCGTGACAGCCGCCTGGCCGTCGCTTCCGCCCATCCAGCGGACGGCGGCCGGGGGTACGTCGGGTGTCGCCGACGCCGGCTTCGGCGGCCGACTGGCCACCTGGCAGAACCCCTCCTTCACCGCCACCCGCTCCCCCGCGGTACTGGACGCGCGGCCGGGCGGCCTGATGAGCAGCCTGGCGACGGCGACACCGGTCGAGCAACCCGAGCGGGTGGCTGCGCCGCCCCGGCCGACGCCCCTACAGCGCACGACGCCTCCAACCGGGGCACCGGTGCCGTCCGGCCGGCCGGCACCCGCGTACCCGACTGCGGCGAGGGTTCCGGCGACTCCGACCGCGGCGAGGGTTCCGACCACTCCGGCAGGTCCGGCGGCTCCGGCGGCCGCGGTTCCCCCGGGAAGGCCGGCGGTGCCCGTGGTGTCGGCACAACCGACGGCGCCGGTCGCTCCCACCCCCGCTGCCGCCCTCCCGGCGCGGGGCATCCGGGTGTCCCCGGCAGGCCCGGCGACGACATCGGCCCCGAC
The DNA here is from genome assembly GCF_044460385.1 of Streptomyces sp. NPDC050121. Classification (NCBI taxonomy): domain Bacteria; kingdom Bacillati; phylum Actinomycetota; class Actinomycetes; order Kitasatosporales; family Streptomycetaceae; genus Streptomyces; species Streptomyces sp. NPDC050121. The sequence continues at coordinate 205,517 of NZ_JBITJV010000015.1, forward strand.
GCCGTTGACCAGGTCCTCGTCAGCACCGGTCCAGCGCCGTACGCTGCCTGCCCGGCCGACGCCCGCACCCGCGTCGACGTCCCCCGGCACCGGTTCCGCGCAGGCCTCCGGCCGGGGCACGGACACCGACGGCGCAGGCCCGACGACCGGCGAGGAACCCGCGCCGGGCCCGCGACCGGCCCCCTCGGCCGCCGTCGCGGGGCCGGCAGCGGCAAGGACGGCCCCGACCCCTGCGGCCCCGACCCCGCCGGCCGGCGGACAGCCGGTGGCGCTGCAGCGGGCGGCGACGCCCCAGCACGAGGTCTCCGCACCGACCACTCACCAACCGGTCGGACTCCAGCGGACGGTAACCCGTCACGAGACCTCCACGCCGACCGACTCCCGGACAGCGGAAGGCAGCCCGACCTCCCCCTCCGCACGGCAGCCGGTCGGCGTCCAGCGAGCGATACCCGGCCACGCCGCTTCCACCCTGGCCAACTCCCCTACAGCAGAGGCCAACCCGATCTCCCCGGCTCCTCAGCAGCCGGTCGGACTCCAGCGGGCGATACCCCCGCACGAGGCGTCCATCCCGACCACCTCCCGCCCAGCAGAGGCCAACCCGACCTCCCCCTCCGCTGAGCAACGGGTCGGACTCCAGCGGGCGAGACCCCGCCACGACGCCCCCACCCCGGGCAACTCCCGCCCGGCGGAGGGCGGCCCGACCTCCCCCTCCGCTCAGCAGCCGGTTCGACTCCAGCGGGCAGTACCCCGTCGTGCGGAGGACGTGCCCGGCAACTCCCGTCCGACGGCGCCCAGTCCGGACCCGGTCCGAGTACGGCGTGCGGTGCCGGGCTCGGGTGACGTCGGTCCCTCGGCGGCGCGCGGTGCCACGCCCGCCGCGCCGACCGGATCCGTCCGGCCCTCCCCGGCGACCCCGGCGACCATGGATGCCTCTTCTGCCGTGTCGGGAAGTTCGCCGTCTCCGGGGGCGTCGTCGGCGGCGACGGTTCCGCCCGTAAGCCTTGCCGGATCCCCTGCAGCGACTGTCGGGCACAGCGTGCAGCGCGCTGTCACGGGGCGTACGGCTTCGTCGCCCCCGAGCGGCAGCCCGTCACCAACGCCGGTCGCGCCCAACGCAGCGCACCCGCCCAGCGCGGCCACACCCCGCGCCGCGAGCAGACGCCCCACCCCCGCCGACACCCACACCGGGTCGTCGGCCACCCGCAGTTCCGGCCCCACCCCGGCCCCGGGCAACAGCGGCCGGACGTCGTCCCCCGTCGTCCAACGCACGGCGACGACACCGACCTCGACCACCGGCCCCAGCTCAGCCCCCGCCCCGAGCGACAGCGGTCGGGCCTCGACCACGGGCCCAGGCCCAGGCCCAGGCCCCAGCTCAGCATCCGCCTCGGCCCCCCGTTCGACCTCGGGCTCGGCCCCGGGCTCGACATCCAGCTCGGCCCCGGGCTCGGCCCCGGGCTCGGCATCCAGCTCGGCCCCGAACGACGTCGGCCGTATGTCGTCCCCCGCCGTGCAACGGACGGCAACGGCAGTCGGCTCGACCTCGGACCTGGCCGCCGCCCCGGGCCCCCACTCGGGTTCAGCCTCAAGTGTGGGTGGCCGCACTTCGCCCCCCGCCGGGGAGCCCGCGGCGACGCCACGCGTCTCGAACACCCCGCCCGCCCCGGCCGGCCCCGCCCGGCCCGTGGCCGCAAGCGGTTCGTCGCCGACGTACACCGGTCCGGCGATACCCGTGCGCCCGGCAGCCGACTCCCCCGCTCCCCGTACCGGTGCAGCGTCCCCGTCCTCCTCCGTCACGCCCACCCCCCGACGTCGCGCAGGCCTCGGCGCCCCCACGAACCTCCCCCCGGACCGACCGCGCCCGACGACACCCCCCAACGCCACGGCGCCGTCACCCCGTACGACCACTCCCGCGTCCAGTACCCCGAGTTCACGGACGGAGCCGCTCCCCCCGCTCCAGCGCTCCACCCCCCTCGGCGCCCCCGTACAGCGCGCCGCAGCACCGACGCCTCCCGCGCCGCCCTCCCGCCCCGCGCCCGCGCGCCCCGTGCTGGGCAGTCCCCTCTCCACCCGCCCCGCCGACGCCAAGCCGCTCGCCGCACCGAGCGCCGCCGCCCCCGTCGCGCCCAAGGCCGATGCCCCCCGTACGACGACGGCCCCGACCGCCACGCCCGCCGTCGTACAACGCACCGCGGCAACACCCACGACCTCACTCCTCCCGCCGCCCACCTCCGCCGCCCCGGTCGCCCCAACCCCGCTGCCGGCGTCCACCGCACTGCCGCTGCCGCTGCCCGCCCCGGCGACACCGACCACCAGCACTTCCCGCACCAGCTCCCCCACCAGCTCCGTCACCCGCGCGGTCCGCCCCACGACGACAACCGGCACATCCCCGGTATCCCCCTCCCCCTCCCCCTCCGTCGTACAGCGCCGCGCGGCCACCGCACCCGTACCACTGCGCCGCCCCACACCCGGCGCACCCGCAGGCCGTCCCGTGGCCCGCCCGTACCCCACACCCGCAACCGCAGCAGCCGCTCCCGCACTCCCTCTCCCGAACGCCGCACCGCTCCTCCCGAACGCCGCACCGCTCCTCCCGGGAGCCCATCTCCCCGCCGCACCACTCCCGCCCGTTCACTCCGCCACCCCCGCGCGCCCCACCCGCCAGGCTCGACCCCAGCCCCAGCCCCAGCCCCAGCCCCCCACGATCCAGCGGCGTACCGCCGTCGCCCCCGCCCTCCCGGCCGCCGCCACCGCGGCACCCACCCCCCCGAAGGCTCCCCCGCCCCCTCCTGGCGGCGACCCGCACTCCGCATGTCCCAAGTGCGGCGAGCCGCACCGGCCGTTCGACCCCCGCGCCCTCACCGACTTCCAGCTCGACGAGCTGACGCACCGTCTGACCGGTCGCATCACCCGACTCCTGCGCACCGAACTCCGACTCGACCGCGAACGAATCGGCAGACTCCGCGACCCCCGCCGCTGACCCGGCGGTCACCCGAATCACCGCGCCCCCGCCCCTCCACCCCGGCCCCTCCACCCCGGCCCCAGTCCCCCACCCCTCCCCCTCTCCCAGAAAGGCCAGGCGGCTCCGATGCCCTCCGATCTCGACCCGGGCTCCACGATCTTCTTCACCCTGACCATCGACGGCGAGAGCCTCGGTTACTTCAACGGGTGCGAGGGGCTCTCGTCCCAGGTGGAGATCGAGCACCGCCAGGAGGGCGGGAACAACGGCTTCGTCTGGGCGCTGCCCTCCCGCGTCACGTTCTCCAACATCCGGCTGACCCGCCCGCTCACCCCGGACACCGCCAAGGTCGCCAAGTGGATCTCCTCGGTGACCACCGGCGTGACCCGGCCGACCGCCCAGATCGCGGCGCTGCGGGCGGACGGCTCGGAGGTCGCCCGGTGGGGCCTGATCGACGTGCTGCCGGTCAGCTGGCAGGGGCCGTCGCTCAGCCCGGACAACCCGGGCGTGGCCACGGAGGTCCTGGAGATCACCCACCACGGCTTCACGGACTAGGCCGGAACCGAGCGGATCGGAACGGATCCGAACGTACCTGAACGAACCTGAACGGACCTGAACGGGCCGGATCGAAATGGTTCGGAACGGGTCGGAACCGGTCGGAACGAAACAGAACTTAACGGGACGGAAGAGGCACAGAACATGGCCAAGGGAAGCAAAGGCGGCGCCGGCAAGAGCCTGGTCCGTGCCACTCTCGCGATCCACGAGCCGCCGGTCGGCACCAGCACCACCCCCGGCGGGCTGATCAAGTCCTTCGGGTTCGACTTCAACCCGGCGCAGCTCCAGCTCGGCCGCCGCGCCCAGTGGAAGGTCACGCCGACCGCGGCCGTCCGCGACGGCTCCGTACCGGAGTTCATGGGTCCGGAACCGCGCCAGATGACCGTGGAGATCTTTCTCGACTCCTCCGACCAGCCCGGCAGCAACACCGTCCTGAAGAAGGTCGAGTCGCTGCTGGAGTGCTGCGAGGTGACGACCAAGAGCATCGCGGCCAAGCAGCCCTCGCCGCCGTGGGTGGTGTTCCAGTGGGGCTCGTTCTCGACGGCCCGCTTCACCGCCTACGTGAGCAGCATCGACGTCACGTACTCGCTGTTCGGCACCACCGGCGTCCCGATCCGCGCCACGGCACAGGTGCATCTGCACGAGATCCCCAGCAAGACGAAGGGCCAGAACCCGACCTCGGGCGCGCTGACCGCGCAACGCGTGCACCGCGTCGTCGCCGGGGACTCGCTCCAGTCGCTGGCCTGGCGCGAGTACGGGGACGCGTCCGCGTGGCGGTCGATCGCCGAGGTCAACGGCATCGACGACCCCTCCCGGCTGCCGACCGGCATCGAGCTCGTCATGCCGGCCGCAGAGGAGGTGCGCTCCTAGTGGTCCAGTCCGCGTTCTCCAGCGTCATCCAGGTCACGCTGGGCGGCCGTCCCCTCCCCGTCGACTTCGCGCCGCTGCTCGTCGAGGGCTGGGTGGACCAGGGTCTCGGTGTGCCGGCCGCCTTCCGGCTGACGTTCCGCGACCCCCACCGTCAGGTCCTGGGCAAACTGGGCGTCAAGTTCGGCATGCCCGTCGTCCTCGCGCCGATCGCCGACGGCAAGGGCGCCTCGGACCCGCTCCTCACCGGCGAGGTGTGCGGCCTGGAGGCCGACTACGACGGCACCGGCACCTTCACCGTCATCCGCGGCTACGACTTCGGCCACCGTCTGATGCGCCAGCGCCGGGTCGCCGCGTACCGCAACCAGAGCGCCTCCGACATCGCCCGCAAGCTGGCCGCGCAGGACGGCGTCCCCATCGGGAAGATCCAGTCGACGAAGACGGTCTACGAGTTCATCAGCCAGGCCAACGTCACCGACTGGGACTTCCTCGCCCGGCTCGCCGACGAGAACGAGATGGTCATGTCGGTCGACGCGAAGGGCAAGTTCCAGTTCCTCAAGCCCGACCCGGCGTCCGGCGCGCCGCCCACCTCCACGCCCGGCGACAAGAGCCCCTTCGTCCTGGAGGCGGGCACCGACATCCTGCGCCTGCGCGCCGCCGTCACCGCCGCCGAGCAGGTCGGCACGGTCGAGGCGCGCGGCTGGGACGTGACGACGAAGAAGAAGCTCACCGCCACCGCGCCCGCGAAGACCAACCCCGGCATCAGCATCGGCACGACGCCCGGCGAGGCCGCCGCCAAGTTCAAGCCGGCCAAGCTGGTCGACGCGCAGACGCCGTACGACCGGCAGTCGGAGGTGAAGTTCGCCGCCGAGGCCCTCGCCGACGACGTCACCGGCTCGTTCGCCGAGCTGGAGGTCATCGCGCGCGGCACCCCGAAGCTGCGCCCCGGCCTGCCCGTCGCCCTCGCCGACGTCGGCGACCCCTTCGAGGGCAAGTACACGGCGACATCCGTACGGCACGTCTTCGGCGACGGCAAGCACTACGAGGCCTGGGTCACCGTCAGCGGACGGCAGTGGCGGTCCCTGTACGGGCTGTCCTCCGGCGGCGGGAACGCGGCCAACGGCCTGAACCTCCCCGGCACCACCAACGCCCTGGTCACGGACGTCCAGGACCCCCTCAAGCAGGGCCGGGTGAAGCTCCAGTTCCCCTGGCTCGACGACGCCTACATCAGCGACTGGACGCGGGTCGTGCAGTGGGGCGGCAAGGACGGCGGGTCGATCTTCCCGCTCGACGTCGGCGACGAGGTGCTGGTCGCCTTCGACCGAGGCGCCCTCGACCACCCGTACGTCATCGGCGGCCTCTACAACGGCAAGGACAAGCCGACCCCCGTGAAGGACGTGCCGCTGCACGACGGCGCCCGCCGCCGCGCCGCCCGGCACACCCTGTCCGACCGGGACGGCAACCGCGTCGACCTGCTCAGCCAGAAGACCGGCGGCCGCAAGCAGGGGGTGCGGGTGACGTCCGGCGACGACCGGCTCGTCATCAACCTGGACCGGACGAAGACCGAGATCACCGTCGACAGCAAGGGCACCGTCAGCATCACCGGCAGCAGGTCGGTGTCCATCGAGGCCGGCACCGACCTCACGCTCAGCGCGCGCCGCAGGCTCACCATCAAGAGCGGCGGGCTGCTCGACATCCGCGGCACCGGCATGGTCAACGTCAAGTCGCTGACCAGCGTGGTGAACGTGGACGCGATGGGCGCGCTCAGCCTCAAGGCGGGCGGCGCCGCGACCGTCAGCGCGGGCGGCACCATCCAGGTCAACGCCACCGCCAACGTGGGCATCCGGGCCGCCACCCTCCTGCTGCAGGGCGTCGTCATGGTCAACAACAAGCCGTATCCGATCCCGTGAGGACGGCCGAGCGGCACCGGAAGAGGAGAAGGCAGGTGGCCGTCTGATGGCCGAGCAATTCGTCGGATCGGGCTGGGCGTTCCCGCTCCGCATCGGCCCCACCGGGGGCATCGCCCTGGTCAGCGGGGAGCGCGAGATCGAAGAGGCGATCCGGCTCATCCTCGCCACCGCCCCGGGTGAGCGCCCCATGCGCCCGGAGTACGGCTGCGCCATCCACGACCTGGTCTTCGCCCCGGTCAACGAGGCGACGGCCGGCCGTATCCAGCACGAGGTGTACGCCAGCCTGGACCGCTGGGAACCGCGTATCGAGGTCACCGACGTCGAGGTCACCGCGGGCGCCGAGCAGGGCGTGCTCTTCATCGACGTCCGCTACGCGATCCGCGGCACCAACAACCCGCGCAGCCTCGTCTTCCCCTTCTACGTCATTCCGTCCCACGACGAGCCGGACCTGCCCGGCTCCGGTACGGCTTCCGAAAGCGACCGCTGATGGCCCTGCCCTCCCCCAACCTGGACGACCGCCGCTTCCAGCAGTTCGTCGACGACGCCAAGCGCTACATCCAGCAGCGTGCGCCGGAGTGGACCGACCACAACGTCTCCGACCCGGGCGTGACGCTCGTCGAGACGGTCGCCCACATGGCGGACCAGATCGTCTACCGCCTCAACCGCGTCCCCGAGAAGAACCACCTCGCCTTCCTCGACCTGGTCGGCATCCGCCTCTTCCCGCCGTCCGCCGCCCGCACGGAGGTGACGTTCTGGCTGTCGGCGCCCCAGGAGGAGCCGGTGCTCCTGCCGGTCGGCACGGAGGTGGCGACGGTCCGCACGGAGAGCGAGGACGCCGTCGTCTTCGCGACGGAACGCGAACTCACCGTCGTACCCTGCCAGTTGCGCCATCTCGTGGTGCAGCACCGGGGCGAGCCGGTCACCGACCGGACCACCGACCTCACCGAGGGCAAGGACCTGCTCTGCTTCGCCGAGGCGCCGCAGCCCGGCGACTGCATGCTGTTCGGGCTGAGCGCCGCCGTCCCGCACTGCGCGGTGGTCCTGGAACTCGACAGCCGCGTCGACGGCGTCGGCGTCGACCCCCGTCAGCCCCCGCTCGTCTGGGAGGCCTGGACGGAGGACGGCTGGCAGAGTTGCGAGGTCGACCGCGACGGCACCGGCGGCCTCAACCGCCCCGGCGAGGTGGTCCTGCACATCCCCGGCGGCCATGTCCTGTCCCGCTCCGGCGGCCAGGAGGCCGGCTGGCTGCGCTGCCGCGTCACCGAGCCCCTCCCCGGCCAGCCCTTCTACACCACCTCGCCGACCGTGCGCTCCGCCGAGGTCTTCACGATCGGCGGCACCGCCCCTACCGTCCACGCGGAGACCGTCCACGACGAGGCCCTCGGCGAGTCGACGGGCCTGCCGGGCCAGCGCCTGACCCTCGCCCACGCCCCGGTCGTGGGCGACGACCCGCCGCTGCTGCTCCAGACCGCGGAACACGAGGGCTGGACCGACTGGCAGGTGGTTCCGCACTTCGCCGCGTCCGGCCCGCACGACCGCCATGTCACCCTCGACGCGGCGACCGGCGAGATCGCCTTCGGCCCGTCCGTCCGTGAACCCGACGGCCGGCTGCGCCAGTACGGCGCCGTCGCCCCCAAGGGCTCGGTCATCCGCGCCCGCCGCTACCGCACGGGCGGCGGCCGGTCCGGCAACGTCGCCCGCGGCGCGGTCCAGGTCCTGCGTACGTCCGTCCCGTACGTCTCGGAGGTCGTCAACCGCGAGGCCGCGCGCGGCGGGGTGGACGGCGAGACCGTCGAGGAGGCGAAGCTGCGCGCCCCGATCACCCTGCGCGCCCAGGAGCGGGCGGTGACCCTGCGCGACTACGAGGAACTCGCCCGCCGGGCCGCCCCGGAGACCGCGCGCATCACCTGCCTGGAGGGCGAGCCCGACGAGCACGGCTCCTACGCCGTACGGGTGTTGGTGGTCCCGCAGGCCGTACCGGACCCCGGCGGCCGCCTCCGCTTCGAGCAACTCGTGCCCGGCGACTCGCTGTTGGACCGCATCACCCGCCACCTCGACGAACGCCGCCTGATCGGGACACGGTTGGCGGTCGGCCCGCCGTACTACCAGGGCGTGACGGTCGTAGCGACGGTGCACGCCTTCCGTGGCGTCGACACCGACCGCGTCCGCCGCCAGGCCCACGACGCCCTCTACCGCCACCTCGACCCGCTGACCGGCGGTGCGGACGGCAAGGGCTGGCCGTTCGGCCGTCCGGTCCAGTCGGGCGAGGTCTTCGCGGTCCTGCAACGCGTACCCGGAGTGGAGCTGGTCGACCAGGTCACCCTCCACCCCGCCGACCCCCTGACGGGCAAGCGCGGCGAGGCCACCGACCGCCTCGACCTGGCCGCCCCGGCCCTCGTCTTCTCCTACGACCACCGGGTCCGCGTGATCGGAGACGGCTCGTGAGGGGCTCGAACTCACGTAAGGGGAAGGGGCGTTGAGAGGTTCCGTGGACGGGCTGGGCTCGTCCGTCCCGATCGGCGCGATGCTGCCGGCCGTCTTCGCGGACGACGACCTGGCGCAACGCTTCGTCGCCGGCCTCGACGAGGTCATGGCGCCCATCCTCAACGCCCTGGACTGCCTGCCCGCCTACTTCGACCCGGCCCTCGCCCCGATCGACTTCACCCGCTGGCTGACGGGCTGGGTCGGCGCGGAGACCGACGGCACGGAACCGGAGCCGAGGCTGCGGGCCGCGGTCGCGGCGGCCGCGTATCTGCACCGGGTGCGCGGCACCCGCCGAGGCCTGTCGGAGGCCATCCGGCTGGCCTTCGGCGTGGAACCGGAGATCGACGAGAGCGGCGGATCGGGCTGGAGCGCCCGCCCCCTCGGCCCGTTCCCGGGCGACCACCGCCCCCACCTGCACGTCACGCTCCGCCTGCCCGACCCCTCCCCGGCGGACGAGCACCGCCTGGACACCCTGGTGGCCGCCGCCCGACCCGCCCACATGCCGTACACGGTCAAGGTGACCGCCGCTGAAAGGACCCCGGAGAGATGACCACCCAGAACTGCCCCGAGTGCGGCACGCGCGCCGAGCCCGGCCAGTCCTTCTGCGACGCCTGCGGCGCCGTACTGAGCTGGACAGACCGAGCGACGGCACGGGCGGGCGCGGCGGCTGGGTCGGAAGCGGCGGCCGACTCGGGCTCGGGCTCGGCAGCCGGTGCGAGTGCCGGCACGGGTGCCGGCACGGGTGCCGGCACGGGTGCCGGCACGGGTGCAGGTCCGAGGGCAGGCGCGGGATCGGGCGGCACCGGCTCGGCCAACGGGTCAGCGCCCGAGGAGGCCCCGCACCCACCGTCGGTTACGCCCGGGCCGGAGGCCACCGCGAGTACCGCTGCCGACGCCGGTGCCGGTGCCGGTTCCGGTGCCGGTGCCGTATTCCGTACGCCCCCCGCCACCACGACCGCCACGACCGCCACCGCCCCGGCGGACGACGACCACGACTCGGACGACGAGGACACCACGGAAACTCCCCTCCCGGCCATCCCGCCGGAGGACGGCACCGCCGCCCCATCGCCCCCCGCACCGACCCCGACCCCGAATCCCGGCGAACCCACGCCAACCACCCCCACACCCACCGCCACCCCCACCCCCACACCCCCCGCGCTGGGCGACACGATGGCCGCGCGGGCCCGTTCCCTCCTCGTCCCCGTCGCCGACGCGGAGCCCCGCCCCGCCGCGCCCCCGTCCGTCGCGCCGGTCCTGCCGGGCCGGCCGGTCGCGGACCGGCCGCAGGTCCGCGCGCCCGGACCGGTCCAGGGCGAGCAGCACGGCGTCGCATGCCCCTGGTGCGCCACGCCCAACAACCCCGACCGGCATTTCTGCGTCCGCTGCGCGATGCCCATGACCCTCGAGGACCGCTCCTCGATCCGCCTGCCCTGGTGGCGTCGCCTGTTCAACCGCAACGGCGAGACGCCCTGGGCCGGCGACCGCCCGCGCCTGCGCCGTACGTTCGACCGCATCGTCAGCTGGCTGGTGGCCGCGGTCGTCCTCACGCTGGTGATCATCGCCGGGGTGAACACCCCGGACGCGATCCAGGCCACCCGCGACCACTTCGCCAAGCGTGCGCCGGTCACCCCGGACTCGTTCGCGGCGTCGCGCTCCTACCCGGGGCACAAGCCGGAACTGGCCTTCGACAAGCTCAACAACACCTGGTGGGGTCCCGGGGTCTCGCAGTCGGGCGAGGGCGAGTGGATAGAGGCAAGCTTCGACCAGCCGACGCGACTGCTGGACCTGATCATCACCTCGGGCACGTCGATCCGGCCCGACCAGCTCGACGACTCCGCCCTGCCCCACCGCATCAAGGCGACGATCACCTTGAAGGACGGCAGGACCACGACCCGGGAGCTCACGCTGGACCAGAGCGCGGGCGGTCAACGGCGCGCGTTCCGCGTCGGCGAGGTCACCAAGGTCCGCTTCACGATCGAGTCGTCGTACTCGGTGTCCGGGACCAAGCAGGTGTCGATAGCCGAGATCGAGTTCTTCGGCCCGTCGAGCGCGAACGCGTCCTGAACACGTCCTGAGTATGTCCTGACGGCCGAAGAGGAGGGGGGGGGGGGGGGGGGGGGGGGGGGGGGGGGGGGGGGGGGGGGGGGGGGGGGGGGGGGGGGGGGGGGGGGGGGGGGGGGGGGGGGGGGGGGGG